>CAYRHK010000054.1:0-11455 GCA_964423825.1 uncultured Terricaulis sp.
ATCCGCTCCGAGGACGACGACCTCGCTTTCGAGCGCGTGGTCAATCAGCCCAAGCGCGGTATCGGCGAAAGCACGGTGCAGAAGCTGCACGCGCATGCGGGCAAACCTTCCGTGCGCTTTGTCAGCGAAGCGGGGCCACTGTTCGACGCCGACACCGGCGAGGTGATGACAACACAAGAAGACGCGCCCGGCGGCGCCACGCGCTTCCGCTCGTTGGTTTCGGCGGCGCGCGAAATGGTGCTTACCGACGATCTGCCGCTCAAGGCGAAGACCGCGCTGCGCGCGTTTCTAAACGACCTCGACCGCTGGCGCGAGCGTTCGCGGCAAATTTCGCATGTCGAACTCGCCGAAACCATTCTCGACGAGAGCGGCTACACAGAAATGCTGCGCAACGACAAATCCCCGCAAGCGCAGACCCGGCTCGAGAACCTGAAGGAACTGGTACAATCCATGGGTCAGTACGATTCGCTTGAGGCCTATCTTGAGCACGTCGCGCTGGTGCTGGATATCGAAGCGACAAGCGAAGGCGAAAACGTACAACTCTCCACCCTCCACGCCGCCAAGGGGCTGGAGTGGCCGCTGGTGTTCCTGCCAGGCTGGGAAGAAGAGGTCTTTCCTTCCAAGCGCTCGGTTGAAGAGAGCGGTGAGAAGGGTTTGGAGGAAGAGCGCCGGCTTGCGTATGTCGGCATCACGAGGGCGCGGGAGAGCGCGCGCATTTCGTTCGTGGCCAGCCGCCAGATTTATGGCCGCTGGCAGACCGTGCTGCCCTCGCGCTTCATCGATGAATTGCCGCCGACGAATGTCGATGCGGTCAGCGAGACCGGCTATTCCATGCAGGCGGGCGGCGTGCGCGAAAGCGCCTCGCGCTTCGACGCCTACGCGCCGGGCGCGGGCTTCAACAGCGCTTATCAATCCCCCGGCTGGCGGCGCGCGCAAGAGAATATGAACCAAAATGGGGGCAGGCCTTCCGGTAAGCCGCCTCTGCTCGAAGGCGAAGCGCGTCTCATCGCTAGGTCAGGAGACGAAGACTCCCACTATAAAAGCGGCGACCGCATCTTTCATCAAAAGTTCGGCTATGGAAAAATCCGCGCCGTCGAAGGCAATAAGCTGACCGTCGATTTCGACAAAGCCGGCGAGAAGCGCGTGATCGATAGCTTCGTCATTCCGGCGAGTGCGGCGTAGCCCTACCCCCGCCGCTCCGCCTTCGCCCGCTTCAGCTTGTAGCCCACGCGCGCGATCGCTTCGATCGCCGGCACCAGTTCGCGGCCCAGTTCCGTCAGCGCGTACTCCACCGAAGGCGGCGACGTCGCCATCACCACGCGCGAGACAACGCCCTTCGCTTCCAGCTCCTTCAAACGCTGCGAGAGCACCTTGGCCGAGATCGGCTTCATGTCGGCTTCAAGTTCGCTGAAGCGGCGCGGCCCCGCCTGCAAATGCCAGATCGCGTTCGGCGTCCAGGCGCCGCCCAAGAGTTCCATGCAGGCGCCGATCGGGCACATCTCGCTGGCGCGGCCGGCGACGCCCTTGCGCATCGGTAAAGGCATTTCCGCTCACTCCGCTGCTAACCGCCGGGAAACCCGTTTCCGCAGCTAACACATCGAAATGAGCTTTCCAATAGTTAGCGCGCTTACTACATCCGCCGCGCACTGTTGGAGACGCGCCGATGGCGACATTGCAGAGCCGTTTGGGCCTGGCTCATCCTGTTGTTCAAGGCCCCTTCGGCGGCGGGCTCTCGAGCGTGAAGCTCGCAGCGACAGTGTCCAATCTCGGCGGCCTGGGCTCGTTCGGCGCGGTGAATCTGCCAGCAGACGCAATTGGCCCACTCGTGACGGAGCTGCGCGCGGCGACCGCCAAGCCGTTCAACATCAATCTCTGGGTCAACGATCACGACGAGGGCGGCCTCGCGATTGACGACGACGCCTACGAGCGCGCGCTCGATGTCATGGCGCCTTATTTCGACGAACTGGGCGTCGCGCGTCCCGCAAAGCCCGCGCGCTTCCATGAGCCCTTCGCCGAACAGATCGACGCGCTGCTTGAGGCCGCGCCTCCGGTGTTCTCCTTCGTGTTCGGCATCCCCTCGCCAGCCATCCTCGCCGCGTGCAAGCGCCGCGACATCCTCACCATCGGCACGGCCACGACGTTGGCGGAGGCCGAAGCGCTCGAAGCCGCAGGCGTCGACGCCATCGTCGCCACCGGCATGGAGGCTGGCGGCCACCGCGTGTCGTTCCTAACGCGCGCCGAAGATAGCCTCACCGGTACGTTCGCGCTCACGCAACTGGTCGCGCGCCACGTGAGGGTTCCGGTGATCGCCGCCGGCGGCATCTGCGACGCCAACGGCGTGCGCGCGACGCGTCTCCTGGGCGCCGAACTCGCGCAGATCGGCACCGCCTTCCTGGCGTGCGAAGAGTCTGGCGCCTCGATCGCGCACCGCGAGGCGCTGTTCAGCGCCGACGCGCGCAACACCGCGCTCACCCGCGCCTTCACGGGCCGATTGGCGCGCGGCATCGTCAATCGCTGGGTGCGCGAACTAGGGCCGCGCGTTAGCGAACTGCCGCCGTTTCCGATCCAGAGCTGGATCGCCGGCCACCTCAAGGCGCCAGCCGCCGAGCAGGGCCGCGGCGACGTCATCTCGCTATGGTCGGGCCAAATCGCGCCCAACCTCACCCATCGCAATGCGGCGTCGCTGATGGCCGCGTTGGCCGATATCTGATCATCAGCAGCAAGGAGAGACCATGAAGCTGTACTATTCCCCCGCCGCCTGCTCGCTCGCGCCGCACATCGCGCTGATCGAAACCGGCGCTACGTTCACGACCGAGAAGGTCGACACCCGTGGCAAGAAAACCGAAACCGGCGTCGACTTCTGGACGATCAATCCTAAGGGCTACGTGCCGACGATGGTGCTCGATGACGGCGAGGTGCTCACCGAGGGCGTCGTCATGCAGCAATACATTGCCGACCTGAAACCGGAAGCGAAACTGGCGCCGCCGCGTGGCACCAAAGAACGCCGCAAGCTCGAAGAGTTGTTGGTGTTCCTCTCCACCGAGGTGCACAAGGGCTTCTCCCCGCTGTTCGCACCGAACACCCCCGATGACTTCAAGCCCATCGCGCGTGACAAAATCGGCCAGCGCTTCGATTATCTCGAGAAGCAGCTGAGCGACGGGCGCCAGTTCCTCACCGGCGACCAGTTCACCATCGCCGACGCCTACTTCTTCACCCTGAGCAACTGGACCAAGTTCACCGGCATCGACCTCGCGCGCTGGCCCAACATCACCGCCTTCGCCGCCCGCGTCGCCGCGCGCCCGAGCGTGCAAGCGGCGATGAAGGCCGAAGGACTGGCCTAATCGCCGCGAAAACGCCGCGCGCTGGCGCTTCGCCAGTGACGCGGCGCGCTCGGCCAGCTACCAAGCGGCCATGCTCTTCCTCACCGCCGTTGGCGATCTCACCCAAATCCGCGCCGCCGCCGACGAACTGGACCGTCACGATCCCTCGCCAGCCGACGCGGTGAGCTGGTTCGAGGAAGGGCCAGGCCGCTTCCGCCTCGAAGTCTACGCGCCCACCGAACAGGACGCCGCCAGCATCGATGCCATCGTCGGCGCCGCGGCGCCCGAACTGCATCTTGTACGAAAAGAGCTTGAGGACGCCGATTGGGTGGCGATGGCGCTCGATGGGCTGCCCGCCGTGCGCGCGGGCCGCTTCGTGGTCGCCGGCGCCCACGCATTGACGCGCGAGCATGGCGGCAGGAAGCGTATCTGGGTCGAAGCCTCGGAAGCATTCGGCACCGGCCACCACGGCACCACTTGGGGCTGCTTGGTCGCTCTTGAGCGCTACCTGCGACGACGAGAGCACAAGGGGCGCCGGGTCGTCATTCCGGGTCTCGCTACGCTCGTCCGGAATGACGACGTCGCAGCACGCATTGGCATGTTCACCGTCCTCGACGTCGGCGCCGGCTCCGGCGTGCTCGCCATCGCGGCCGCCAAGTGCGGCGCGCAAGCCCTCGCCATCGAGATCGACGAACGCGCCGCCGCGATCGCCAAGATCAACGTCGCACAGAACAATCTGGGTCATCGCGTGCGTGTCATCGCCGGCGACGGCGCCCGCTTCATCGCCGGTAAGCGCTTTGACCTCGTGTTCGCCAATATCCTGATGCGCCCCTTGATCCGATTGGCGCCGAAGCTGACCCGCGCGGTCGCGCCCGGCGGCACGCTCATCCTCTCTGGGCTCCTGCGCAGCCAAGCCCCGCTGGTGCGCGAGGCCTACGCCAACCGCGGGTTCGTTCTGGAGGGCCAAATCCCCAAGGAAGCCTGGGTGACCTTGGTCTGGCGGCGCCCGATTTCGACCCAAAGCCCCTTAAACCGCGCGGCCTGAACGCCTAGAGTTAGGGCTCCAGTTTCAAAAAGGACCCAGTCGCGTGTTCCAGACCTACGACGATCCCGGCGGCCCCGCCCTCGGCCGCAAGCATTTGCCGAAGCTGCGCAAGGCGCTCAAGGCGGCTGGCCTGGACGGCTTCATCGTGCCGCACGAGGACGAATGGCAGAACGAATATGTGCCCGCGGCATATGATCGTCTGGCCTGGGTGACCGGCTTCACCGGTTCAGCGGGAGCGGCGGTCGTGTTCGCCGACAAGGCTGCGATCTTCGTCGACGGCCGCTACACGCTTCAAGTTCGCGCCCAAGTTGACGGCGCTCTGTTCGAATACCTGGACCTCGTCGATGGCGGGCCCGCCGCTTACATCCGCGAACGCGCAGGCAAGGGCGCAAAAATCGGCTTCGACCCCAAGCTGCACAGTCCCGACAGCCTGGACAAGTTGCGCGCCGCAGCAACCGCAGCCGGCGCCGAACTGCTGCCGGCGGCGCGCAATCCCATCGATGGCATCTGGGACGATCGCCCGCCGATCCCGACGGCAAAGGTCGAGCCCTACGCCGAGACCTATGCTGGCGAAAGCGCGGCCTCGAAGCGCCAGCGTTTAGGTGAAGGATTGGCCAAGGACGGCGCCGACGCGGTGGTGATCACCTCGCCGGCCTCCATCGCGTGGCTGTTCAACATTCGCGGCGGCGACGTTTCGCGCACGCCGTTGCCGCTCGGCGAAGCGGTACTGCGCGCCGATGGCACCGCGGACTTATTCCTGGCCGAAGAGAAGGTCTCGCGCGAGTTGCGCGAATGGCTTGGCAACCAAGTCGCTGTCAAACGCAGCGAAGAACTCGAGCCCACGCTCGCCGCGCTCAGCGGCAAACGCGTGCGCCTCGATCCAGGCAGCGCATCTGCATGGTATTTCGAACAACTCGCCAACGCCGGCGCCGAGATCGTCCGCGGCCAGGACCCAGTGGTGCTGCCGCGCGCCTGCAAGAACGCAGCCGAAGTGGAAGGATCGCGCAAAGCGCACATCCGCGACGGCGCGGCGGTGTCGCGCTTCCTGCATTGGCTCGCCGCCGACGGTCAGAGCGGCAAAGTGCAGGAGATCGAAGCCTGCCAGAAGCTCGAAGCGTTTCGCGCCGAAACTCGCGGCCTCAAGGACCTTTCGTTCGACTCCATCTCGGGCGCCGGCCCCAACGGCGCCATCATCCATTATCGCGTCACCAAGAAGACCAACCGCAAGCTCGCGCGCGGCCAACTTTTCCTGATCGATAGCGGCGGCCAATATCTCGATGGCACCACCGACATCACCCGCACCGTGCCGATCGGACGCGCCACCAAGGAAATGCGCGATCGATTCACACGCGTGCTCAAAGGCCATATCGCGCTCTCGCGCGTCCGCTTTCCCAAGGGAACGACCGGTCATCAACTCGATGCGCTCGCGCGCCTGAGCTTATGGGATGCGGGTCTGGACTATGACCACGGCACCGGCCACGGCGTCGGCGTGTATTTAGGCGTCCACGAGGGCCCGCATCGCATCGCCAAATGGGTGAACACTCAGCCTCTCGAACCGGGCATGATCGTTTCCAACGAACCCGGCTACTACAAGCCCGGCGCCTTCGGCATTCGCATCGAGAACCTGCAAGTAGTGACGCCTGCGGAAGACATCGCCGGCGGTGAGCGCCCGATGCTTGGCTTCGAAACTCTGACGCTCGCGCCAATCGACCGCGCGCTCATCGTCAAGCAACTCTTGTCCAAGGAAGAGCGCGACTGGCTCAACGCCTACCACGCGCGGGTTTGGGAAAAGGTCGGCCCGCAGCTTGAAGGCGAGGCCAAAGCCTGGCTGGAAGCGGCGACGAAAGCGATCTGATCGTAGGGGGACGACACATGGACGACGCTGGCGCAACGCCTTCACGGCGCGGACTGATGCAAGGCGCGGCGCTGATCGCCGCGATGACGCCCGCTGTCGCCGATGCCCAAACCCCGGACCGACGCTCGCTTCAGCGCATCGTTGAGCGGCAGAAGGACCAGACCGTGGCGATGATCCAGGACTGGATCCGCAATCCTTCGATCGCCGCTGAGAACCTCAACATGCAGCGGGGCGCGGAGTATATGCAGCGCCTCGCCCAAGACGCAGGCTTCACTCATGCCGAAGTGGTCCAGACCGATGGTCACCCCGGCGTGTTCGCGACTTGGGATGTCGGCGCGCCCAGGACGCTCGGCGTCTACTTCATGTACGACGTTAAGCAATACAACGCCGCCGAATGGTCATCGCCCCCGCTTGAGGCCGCGCTCGTCGATCGTCCACAAGGCCGCGTCATCATGGGACGAGGCGCAGTCAACCAAAAGGGCCCGGAGGCCTGCTTCCTAGCGGCACTGCACGCTCTGCGCGCCGCCGGCCGCGCGCCACCCGTCAATCTTGTACTGGTTGCCGAGGGCGAAGAAGAGATCGGCAGCCCGCACTTCCACCAGATCGTGCGCAGGCCCGATGTCATGGCTGCATTGCAGCGCAGCCAGGGCGCGTTTATTCCGACCGGCTGGCAGGACCCAGCCACCGGCGGCGTCACTGTCAATCTCGGCGCCAAGGGCATCATCGAGTGCGAACTTGTCGCCAGCGGCGCGCGTTGGGGACGAGGTCCAGCGCGCGACATCCACTCCAGCAACAAGGCCATGGTGGACTCCCCCGTATGGCGCCTTGTCCAAGCACTGCAGACTTTGGTCACGCCGGATGGCAACACCCCGGCGATTGACGGTTGGTTTGAGAACGTGCGCTCGCTTAGCGAACGCGAACGTCAGATCATTCGTCAAAACGCCGCCAACACCAGTGAAGAGGACTGGAAACGCCGCAACGGCGTCCCGCGCTTCATTGACGACCTGCCATGGCCCCAAGCGCTCGAGCGCCTCGCGTCGCAACCGACAGTGAACATCGAAGGCCTGGTCGCCGGCTACACTGGTCCCGGCGGCATGACCATTCTACCGGGGCGCGGCGCCGCCAAGCTGGACTTGCGGCTGGTGCCTAACCAGACGCGCGCCGAGTGCGAAGCGAAGCTGCGGGCCCATTTGCAGGCGCGCGGATTCGGCGATGTCGAAGTCAACGTCACCGGCGGCTACGATCCCACTGAAACGCCAGAGAGCAGCCGCTTGGTTCATGGCCAACTGGCCGTCTATCGCCGTTCGCATGTTGAGGCCACGCTCAACCCTCGCCTGGCGGGCTCATGGCCGGGAGCGGTTTTCACCCAAGCGCCAGTTTCGATCCCGGCGGCGCAATTCGGCCTCGGTCACGGCGGCGCCCAGCACGCGCCCGACGAATACTTCGTCGTCGACAGCAGCAATCCGCGGGTTATGGGCGTCACCGGCGCGGTCATGGGCTTCATCGATTTCTTGTACGAAATGGCGAGGTGACCTCATGTTCGTCGGTCACTATGCCGCCGCTATCGCGGCCAAGGCCATCGAACCGAAGGCCCCGCTATGGACGCTCGTCGGCGCCGCCCAACTTGTCGACATCGGCTGGAGCGTTTTCATCGCGGCAGGCGTGGAGCGCGCAAGCGTCGACCCACAACTCCCCGGCTCCACCTTCGTGCTCGACTACATGCCGTGGACGCATTCGCTGCCAGCCGCGCTGTTGTGGTCGCTGGGCGCTGCGCTTTTCGCGCGCGCGTTTCGTCTGACGTGGCGCACGAGCGCGCTCATCGGAGCAGTGGTGTTCTCACACTGGTTGCTCGACCTGCTGGTGCACAGGCCCGACCTCGAACTGTGGCCCGGCGGCGAGAAAGTTGGCCTAGCGCTTTGGAACTATCCCGTCCCGGAGCAAGCCGTGGAGATTGGCCTCATCGCCGCAGCCTGCGTGTTCTGGGGCGCGGCGCGTCACGCCGATAGCCAGCGCGCCTGGCCCGCCGCCCTCTTTGTTGTTTTTTTGGTTGCGCTCCAGCTCGTCGCAATGCTGTTGCCCGCCGAAGCCGGCCCTGTGGCGCCCGCCAACGCCGCGCTTGTGCTCGTGGTCTATCTTCTGGTGATTGCGGCTGCCTGGTTGACGGATCGGAGCCCCCGCCGCACATGAGCGCCTGCGCACTTCATGGCTAAGTCAAAACCCAACAGCCCGCTCTTCATGCTGGAGGCCGCCGTCTGGCACGCCTATGTCGGCGGTCTGCGCGCCATCGGCTTGAAGAACGCGACCGCTTTGGGTGCAGCAATTGTGCCAATTGTGGGCTCGCTGACCAGCGCGCACAAGACATCTTTACGCAACATCGCAATGGCGTTCCCCAACGAAAGCGACGCCTGGCGCCGCGAAGTGCGCGCCGAGATGTGGCGCGAGGTCGGGCGCATGTCGGGAGAATTTCCGCACATGGACAAGTTCCTGGAAAAATACAGGAACGGCGAAGTCGAGTTCCGCGGCCGCGAGCGCGTCGAAGCGACGCTCGGCAAGGGCGCGGTGTTCATCGGCGGCCATTTCAGCGATTGGGAGATCGCCTCGCTCTGCCTCGCTCAAACCGACAAGACCTGCCA
This sequence comes from uncultured Terricaulis sp., assembly GCA_964423825.1. GTDB lineage: Bacteria > Pseudomonadota > Alphaproteobacteria > Caulobacterales > Aquidulcibacteraceae > Vitreimonas. The sequence continues at coordinate 8,854 of CAYRHK010000054.1, forward strand.
CTTCACCTATCGGCCCGCAAACAATCCTCTCATCGACAAGTACATCGTCGAGACCCGCGCCCAGTTCGGGCTGACGTTGCAGGCAGCCAAAGGCCGCGAAGGGGGCATGGGACTGTTGCGTTCGCTGAAGAAGGGCCGCTCTGTCGCGCTGATGAACGACCAGAAGTACAATATGGGGCTGTCGGTTCCTTTCTTTGGCTACGAATGCATGACCGCCGACGGTCCAACGCGGTTGGCGTTGAAGTTCAACGTCCCGCTCATCCCCATCACCGGCAGGCGCGAGGGCGACCGCTATGTCACGACCGCCTATGAGCCAATCCAGCTCGATTACGATAAGCCCGACGATGAACAGACTGTCTATGATGGCGTCAAGCGCATCAACGAATTCATGGAAGCGCGCGTGCGCGAAGCGCCGGCGCAATGGTTCTGGGCGCACCGGCGCTGGCCGAAGGAAGCCTGGAAGAAGGCGGGTGTGATGTGAACTGGCTCCCCTACCACCAATTCGAGATCAATTCGCCGCTGCCGCTCGCTAGCGCGCTCGACGCCATACGTACGCGGACCGAAGCGGTGAAGTGGTTCCGCTGGCGCTGGCCGAGCTCCCGCAACGATGACCGCTTCGAGGGCGAGGTCACAAATAACGGCTTCACCGTTCGCCGGATCATCGGCTACCGGAATTCCTTCCTGCCCGAGATCACCGGCGCCATCGCCACCGCAGGGCGCGGCTCGCGCATCGTGATCACTATGAAGCCCCACGCCCTGGTGATTGCCTTCGCCGCGCTCTGGTGCGCGGGCGTCATCGCCGCCGCGATTGCAACGCTGAACTACGACCCGCGCTTTGTGTGGCTGCCGCTGCTCATGCTGGTCTTCCTGTACTTGATGGTCATGGGCGGGTTCTGGTTCGAGGCGAACAAGCAAGAGGCGGTGCTGCGCCGTCTCTTTCAAGGAGGCTATTCATGAAGGCGCTGCTTTCAGCGCTCGCGCTCTGCGGGTTCGCAGCCGCCTGCGCCACTACGCCCACGCCAAGCGCGGACGCGTCACTTGCCGCCATGGAACGCGCGAGCGTGCGCGCCTGCCCGCCTGGGCGCGTGCAAGCCGGCGCGCAAACGCAAGGCTTCGGCGCAACCGTCGGCGTTCGCGTCGAAGACATCGCGCTTGTGCCTTCAGCGAGCGATTCCACGCGCGCCGTGCGCCTGCGCCGCATCATCGTGGCGCCCGGCGGCGTCATCGCCTGGCACGATCACACGCAAGTGCAAGGCATGGCGCTCTTGGTCGCCGGCGAGATGACGGAGCTGCGCAACACCTGCCTCGATGCGCTCACCTACCGCGCTGGCGACGTCGCGATTGAAGATGTCGACACCGCCCACTCGTGGCGCAATGACGGCGCCGTCGCCGCCGTCATATTGGTCAGCCACATCGTGGCGCGGTGAGCTCAGCGCGCGGTGCAGTCTATAGGCTGCTGGTACTCCGTCGACACTGGATCGAGGCGGCGCGCCTCGGCCATTTCGCGCGTCGCCTCGGCGCAGCGCCCCAACGCCGCGTACGCCGTCGCCACGGAGTGACGCACGGAAGCGATCTCGGGCGCGGCCGAGCGTGCGCGCTCACAATAGGCGATCGCTTCGGCGGCGCGCGAGGCGCGGGTAAGGATGTAGCATTGATTGTTCAGTACGGCCGGGTGGTCGGGCTCTTGCCGCAGCGCCTCGGCGTTGGCGCGCAAGGCGCCATCGAGGTCACCCAGCTGTTCCAGAACGCCAGCGCGATTGGCCCAGCTCACCCAGTCTTGCGCCGGCAAGGCGTTGTATTCAGCGAGCGCGCTCTGAAACTGCTCGGCATCACCGCCCTGCAGAATGGGCAGTATCAGGACGTAGACGTTCTCCAGATCGGCGCCCGGCGGCAAGTACTGGGCGGGATCGAGACGTAGTGTCGGATCGCGCCGCAGCATGCGCAGCGCCAATCTTGCATCGGTCGTCGCCTCCTCGCGTCTGCCGACATTCCAGTACGTGCTGCCGCGATAGGCGTGGAACATCACGTCTGAATACAACTGCTGACCCTGCGGCGGCAGCGCCTCATCGTAATAGCGCACCGCAGTCGCGTAGTCGGAGGCCAGGAACGCCTGCGTCGCCAAATTGATCAGCGCCAGCGCCCGCCATGGCGAGCCGATCGGCGCGGCGGCGGCACAAGCCGAATAGTCCATCTGCCCGGCGGCATCCTGCCTGCATTCCGGCGGCTGTGGCGCCTCCTGCGCCGTGACAGCGCCAGCCATTGCCCACACCACGACGGCGGTAAGGCCAATGCGCATGTTCGTCTCCTTCAATGCGTCAGCAATTCCGCGCGCGCCGTCGCTAAGCCATCGATCGCGACGCTCGGATCGAGTTGGCGCCCTTGCAGGCGCATGCGCCAGCACAGATGCGGGCCCGTCGCGCGCCCAGTGGCGCCAACCGCGCCGAGCACTTGCCCCTGCTCAACCGCTTGGCCCGCGGCAACATCGACGCGGCTCATGTGCAGGTACATGGTGATGAGGCCCTGGCCATGATCGATGAACACGAGACCGCCTTCGAAGTGCATATCGCTTTGCGCCAGCGTCACCACGCCTGAGGCCGGGGCG
>CAYRHK010000055.1:0-11394 GCA_964423825.1 uncultured Terricaulis sp.
TTCGAACCCGACCACGCGCCCGCCGGCGCGCGCGAAGGCCTTGCAGCATGGGCTGCCGATACCTCCGGCGGCGCCTGTGACGAGAACTGTGGGCATGGGCGGCGCTGCTGTAGCGGGCGGGCGGGGGCGGGGCAACTGGGGGCATGCCGATGACAATCCCTACGCGGCGTGCGAACACGCGGGCATGAGCGAATTGATCAAACCGGATGCGGCGGTGGCCGCTGGGCAAGACACCATCCGCGCCGAGGCGCGGGCTCTCGAGATGATGGCCGAGGCGCTGGCCGTGCCGCTGAAAGCGCCGTTCGTCCAGGCGGCGACCTTGCTGGGCGACGTGAAAGGCCGGGCGATTGTCACCGGCATGGGCAAGTCGGGCCACGTTGCGCGCAAGATCGCGGCGACCTTGGCCTCCACCGGCACGCCGGCGCAGTTCGTGCACCCGGCGGAAGCCAGCCACGGCGATCTTGGCATGATCGTCGAACAGGATTGCGTTCTAGCGATTTCGCGCTCGGGGGAAACCGCCGAGCTTTCGGATTTGTTGTACCATTGTCATCGCCTGGGCGTGCCGGTGATCGGTATGACTTTTAAAGCGAGTTCGACGCTGGCGAAGGCGTCGACGGCGGCGTTGGTGCTGCCCGATTGCGGCGAAGCCAGCGAAGAAGCGCCGGCGCCGACGATTTCGACGACGATGTGTCTGGCGATGGGCGACGCGCTGGCGGTGGCGCTCTTGAAAGCGCGCGGCTTCACGGCGGATCACTTCGGCGCGATCCATCCGGGCGGCAAACTGGGCGCAGCGTTGAAGCGGGTGCGCGACATCATGCGGATGGGGCATTCCGATCCGCTGATCGCGCCCGAAACGCCGGTGCAGCGAGCGCTGGAAGCGATGAGTGTGGGCGGCATCGGGGCGGTCGGCGTCATCGAGAACGGCAAGTTGATCGGGCTGATCACGGATGGCGATTTGCGCCGGCGCTTGTCGCCGGAGATGTTCGCGCGTGACGCGCGTGCGCTGATGACGGCTAACCCGAAAACTATTTCGCCGGATGCGCCAATCGCCGACGCCATCGCGATCATGAACGAGAAGCGCATCACTTTGCTGTTCGCGGTCGAGGACGGTGCGCCGGTGGGCGTGGTGCATATGCATGATTTGTTGGCTGCAGGGGTAAGGTGATGGCGTGCAGGTTGTCTCAGATCATTCGTCATTCCGAGGCTTCGCGGAGCGAAGAACCCGGAAGCCAGAGGCAATCGGTGCAAGGTTGGCGCCTGAGTCCCGGATCTCTCCCCCGCATCAAGGTGCGGGGTCGCGTCCGGGATGACGGGATTGGGCTTTGTGCTTTTTTGGCGGCTAGCTGTTTTGCGCTCTTGTTGGGTGCAATCACCCCCGCCCAAGCCCAAACTCCATTCGCACCGCCAGTGGAGGCTTCGATCCAGTCGGTGCTGCCGCGCATGATCGCGTGGCGGCGGGATTTTCACCAGAACCCGGAGCTGTCCTACGAGGAAGTGCGCACGGCGCGGATCGTGGCGGCGCATCTGCGTTCGCTGGGGCTTGAGGTGCGTACCGGCGTGGCGCGTACCGGCGTTGTCGGCGTGCTGCGCGGCGGGCGGCCCGGGCCGGTGATCGCGTTGCGCGCCGACATGGACGCGCTGCCCGTCACCGAGGAAGTGGAGCTGCCGTTCGCGTCGCGGGTGCGAACAACGTACAACGGGCAAAACGTCGGCGTCATGCATGCGTGCGGGCATGATACGCACGTGGCGATCCTGATGGCGGCCGCGCAGGTGCTGAGCCAGCGGCGCGCGGAAGTGGCCGGCACGGTGATTTTCGTATTTCAACCATCCGAGGAAGGGCGGCCGGCTGACGGCGGTCTCGGCGGCGCCGAGCAAATGCTCGCCGAAAACTTGTTTGGCGACCTGCGGCCCGAAGTGATCTACGGCCTGCACGCTTGGCCGGCGCGTGCGGGCACGGTGACGATCTTCCCGGGACCGTTCATGGCCGGCGCCGACCAGTTGCGGATCGTGGTGCGCGGGCGGCAAACGCATGGCGCGCAGCCGCATCGCGGCGTCGACCCGATCGTGGTGTCGGCGCAGATCGTGCAGGCATTGCAGACAATCCCATCGCGGCAGATGGATGCGGTTCGCTCGCCGGTGATCGTGACCATCGGCTCGATCCATGGCGGCATCCGGTTCAATATCATACCCGACCACGTGGAGATGCTGGGCACGGTGCGCTATCTCAACCCGAACACACGCGAGGACTTGTACGAGCGCATCCGCCGCACGGTACGCGATGTAGCCGAGAGCGCGGGCGCCAGCGCCGAGGTCGAGATCGCGCACAACGCCATTCCGGTTGTGAATCCCGGGCCGGAGACGGCGCGGGCACAGGAGACGCTGCGGGCCACGCTCGGGACCGACAACGTGCTCGCTGACCAGCCGAACATGGTGGCGGAGGATTTCGCATACTTTCAGCAAGCGGTTCCGGGCGTGTTCTTCTACTACGGCGTCAACGCTCCGGACGCGGCCGATCCCGCGCCCAACCACAGCCCGCGCTTTTTCGTGCACGAGCCGGCGATGGAGACCGGATTGCGGGCGATGCTGGCGGTGGCGTTGGACCGGGCGGCGCGTTCGGACTAGGCGTTTGCTTGACAGAAGCGCGTGGCGCGCGCCCTATGAGCGTATCTAGGCCGGCCCTAAGCGGCATCGACCCGACGCTTCGCGCCGCTTGGTTCTCCCGCTTCCCGGTCGTTGCGCCCGTTTGGGCGTGGGAGGAAGACATGGCGACCGGCGTTGTGAAGTGGTTCAATGCGGCAAAGGGGTTCGGCTTTATCGCGCCAGACGGCGGCGGGCCTGACGTTTTTGTGCACGCGAGCGCGCTGCAGCGGTCGGGGCTCGACAATCTGCGCGACGGCCAGGCGGTCAGCTTCGATGTCGAGAACGACCCGCGCAAGAACAAGCCTTCGGCAGTCAATATCAAGCCAGTGTAAGCGGAAGCGCTTGAGTTGCGTGGCGTTGGTGCGGTACTGCCGCACGATGCCGCTTGCGAATTGTCGCGAGCGCTCCCCTGTTCACTTAGGTTGGTAAATGCAAGCTCCCTTTCGACTGTTCGGTTCCGAGCTATCTCCGTACTCGGTGAAAGTGCGCGCGGTCCTGCGCTTCAAAGGTCTAGAGTTTGAGTGGTTGCCGCGATCGACTGCGCGCCAGGAGGAGTTTGCGCGCTACGCCAAACTACCGTTGATCCCGGTGCTGGTCGACGCTGACGACAACGCGCTGCAGGATTCCACGCCAATCGTCGAGGCGCTGGAGCGCGAGTTCCCAGAGCCCGGCATCACGCCGGAGGCGCCCGCGCTAGCGTTCATGAGCGCGCTAATCGAAGACTATGCCGACGAGTGGCTTAACAAGGCGATGTTTCATTATCGCTGGACCTACCCAGAAGACCAGGCGAGCGCGGCGAAACGAATCGTCGCGATGTTGTTTGAGGGCGAGGAGGCGCCGGACGGCATGGAAGAGGCGGTGCGAACACGCATGGCCGGGCGACTGCACCATGTTGGCTCATCGCCGGAAACTGCGGGCCTCATCGAGGCGTCGTTTGCACGGGTCTTGGGGCTGTTGGAGCCGATGCTGGGCGCCAATCCCTATTTGCTGGGTGGTCGGCCAAGTTTGGCGGATTTCGGTTTGGCGGGGCAGTTGTGGACATTGGCGAGCGATCCGACGCCCGGCGCCATGATCAACGCCCAGGCTGTCAACGTAAAGGCATGGCTTCGGCGTATGGAGAGCCCGAAGGTCGAAGGCGGCTTCGCCTCAGCGGCATCGTTGCGTGATGCGCTGGTCGGGCTGCTTCGGCAGGAATTGGGCGCAACCTATCTGCCGTGGATGGCGGCGAATGCAGCGGCGGTAAGTGATGATGCCGGTGGCGTGAGTGTGGAGGTTGCGGGTGGGGCGTTTGTGCAGAAGCCTCAACGCTATGCGGCGAAGGCGCTCACGGAGTTGAAGCGCAAGCGGGCTACCATCGAGGACGCCGAACTCGACGCGCTTCTGGAGGATTCCGGGTGCGCCGCGTATTTCGCCGCGGGCGGCGAAGACGACGATGAAGGCGAGATTGAAGGCGGCGATACTGACGGTGCGAGCGGCGCCGAATCCTGACTTCAAGCGAGACTGAGAACGATGATCGCCAGGCTTCTACAGCGACTGCGCGGCGACGAGGCGACGGCGCTTCCCGCCGACGAGGGACGGGTTGCGATCGCTGCGCTGCTGGTGATTGCAGCGCATGCCGATCACGACTACGCCGAGGCCGAGCGGGTGCAGATTGACCGCGTGCTGTCTGCGCGTTTTGGACTTGACGCGACGGGCGCGGCGGCGCTGCGCGCCGAAGGCGAGGCGGCGGAGGCGGCTTCGCTTGATTTGTACAAATTCACGGCGCTTGTTAAGCGCGCAATTCCCCACGAGGAGCGCGCCTCGGTGTTGGAGGCGCTTTGGCGCGTGGTGATGGCGGACGGCGAGCGCGAGGCGCATGAGGACGCGCTCATGCGGCGACTGACGGATTTGCTCGGTCTCGACAGTCGCGACAGCGCCCAGGCGCGTCGGCTGGCGATGGCGCCCAAGACTTAACTTGCGCAGTCTGCCCTGCAATCATTGAGCACTTCGGCGGCACAGCGCGGGTGCACGATCACGCTTGAGGACAAGAGGCGCGTCACCACGGCGCTGCAGTGGTGTGTGGCCGCGACTGTTCTCAATGGCGGGACGACAATGGTACCGAACCAGTACTTGCGCAAATGCGGTAACTGGTCGTCGCCCAAGGTTTGGCCACGCTTACAACGCGCTAGCGCTCGCCAACGATGCGCATCAGTTCATCGGCTCACAGGAATGTCGAAGCAACTCGCTTTCGCCATTGCGTAAGCGGACGAGCGCGCTAAAGCGGCGGCGGGTTCAGTGGGGACCCAAACACCAAATAGACGTGAGGAGGCGCGCATGCCGGTTTTTAATGGCACCCCGGGCGACGACGATCTTGTCGGTACGCCGGACGCTGACGAACTCAATGGCTTCGAGGGCAACGATATCCTGATTGGACAAGCGGGCGACGATGTCATCAATGGCGGCGACGGTGACGATCAGGCGCTTGGGGGCGCCGGAAATGATTCCATCGATCTTGGCGCCGGTAGCGATGTCGGCATCGGCGGCGCGGGTAATGACACGCTCATCGGCGGCGCTGGAAACGACTTTCTCTATGGAGAATCAACCACCGAGACGCTGAATGGCGTTAGCGGCAACGACACCATGATTGCCGGCGATGGCGACGATTTCATGCGTCCTGGGCTGGGCGACGACTATGTCGATGGCGGCGCCGGCAACGACCGCGTCACTTACTACGCAGTGCAGGGCTCGGTGACCGTCGATCTGCGCATCCAAGGCACGGCGCAGAATACTGGCGCCGGCGGTTTGGACACACTGATCGGCATCGAAAACCTGTCCGGCACGACATTCTCCGACGTGCTCATCGGCAACAACGTCGCCAATTGGATTTGGAGCCATGGCGGCGCCGACGATATTCGCGGCAATGCCGGCGACGACACGTTTTGGCTTCCAGAAGGCGACGGCGCGGTGGTGCGGGGGGGACAAGGCGTCGATGTAATCTCCTTCCGTGGCCGCGTCGACGAACTGGGAACCGACACCGGCGGGGTAACATTCACGCTCGCGAGCCAGGGCGTCGCGCAGGATATCGGACGCGGTCTCGTTACCGTCTACAGCATGGAAGGCGCCGAAGGCTCGGAGTTTGACGACACGATCACCGGCAATGGCAATGACAATCTGCTGTCGGGTTTCTCTGGGGCCGATACGGTCAATGGCGGCGGCGGCGACGATTTGATCTACGGCGATTTGCCGATACGCGACGTTGGCGAATCTGAAGTCGATTACAACGATCCGAGCTTCATCCAAGGCAATGACATCTTGAACGGCGGCGCCGGTGACGACGCGATCTACGGCAACGGCGGCAATGACACTATCGATGGCGGCGCCGGCGCCGACACCATCATTGGCGGCGCTGGGGCAGATCGCACCATCGGCGGCGCGGGCGACGATACGTTCGTGTTTGAGTCGGCGGCGGATTCGAGCGGGGTCAATTTCGACACGGTTGTAGGCGCCAATTTCAACAACCACGATGTGTTCGATGTGCCCGTCGCTGTCACCAGCTTCGCGACGTTTACTGGCGGCAGCCTGGATGCCGCGAGTTTCGACGCGGACCTCAGCGCTGCCATGAGCGGCGTGCTGACCGCTGGTCGCGCCATCTTGTACACGGCGACCAGCGGCTCCTACGCCGGTCAGCGCTTCGTGGTTGTCGATCAGGACGGCATCGCAGGCTACACGGCTGGCGCCGATCTCGTGTTCCTATTGGAGTCGCCTGCTCAGATCGCGCAGCTTGGCATCGACGACTTCATCTGAGACAGCACAGAAAGCGAAGCGGCGCGCAGTCCAACTGCGCGCCGTTTTGTTTTGGGCGCCCGCCGCGCGGCTACGGGGGGAGGGGAATGCCGCGCGGCAGGCGGAAGCGGAGGTTAAGCCGCTTCTGTCTCGTCGTTCGCGAATGGCACCCGCGACTTGGGTTTGTCGACGCCGATATTGATGGCAATCTTGCGCGGCTTCAGCACTTCGGGCAGCTCCCGCACCAGATCAATCGTCAATAGGCCATGCTCCAGCTTCGCACCCGCGACGCGGACATGGTCGGCCAAGCCAAAGCGGCGCTCGAAGCTACGTTCGGCGATGCCGCGGTGAAGGTAATTGCGCGGCGCCTCGGGCTGCTTTCGCGCACCCACGACCACCAATGAATTCTGTTTGTACTCTATGGACAGGTCGTCCTGCGAGAACCCTGCCACCGCCAACTCTATGCGGAACGCGTCCTCAGCTGTCTGTTCGATGTTGAACGGCGGGTAGCCCGGGGCGCTGTCGAGGCGCGCGGCCTGATCCATCAGGCTGGCAATGCGGTCGAAGCCGACGAGGGTTCGGTAGAGCGGGTTAAGTTCATTCGAAGCCATGAGTGTCCTCCTAGTAAGCGACAGTCACACCCCAACCGGGGGTAGTTGCGGTTTGAGCACCACCTCAGAAGGCTGGCCTCAGCCCGCACGTGCGGCCTCGCGTGAGCGCCGCGGAGCTGAAATGGGGACCGATTCGCCGGCTTCAAGAGCCGTTGCTTTGACAACATCGGCCGTTACGGCTTAGGCGCTTGCGCCCATGGCAACAGTTTCTCGTCGTCAGGCCGCGCTGATGCTGGCCGCCAGCGCGGCCTCCGCCTGCGGGAGCGGGGGCGGGGGCGACGCCCCGCCTGTTGGCTCGCTTGCTTGGGCGGTGGAAGGTTCTTGGCGCATCGAGCCCCAGCGCGACGAATGGCGCCATCCGTTGCAGACGTTGTTGTTTTGGGGGCTTGAAGGCGAAATGAAGGTGCTTGAGGTGCTGCCTGGCATAGGCTGGTATACGAGCATTCTCGCGCCATACCTTGCCGCGAATGGAGGCCGGCTGGTGGCCGCCAGCTTCGATCCAGCTACGCCCTCGCTTTCACAGCGCGAAACCCTGGCCGCGTGGGAAGCGCGGTTCCGCGCCGATCCGGGTCTTTACGGCGACATTGAGCGCACGGTGGTCGCGCCGCCGCGCCCCGTTGCCGCGCCTGCCAGCATCGACCTCGCCATCCTCTCAAACAACGTACACACGCTGATGGCGCAAGGTGCGGCGGAAGCCGTGTTTCTGGCCATCTTCGCGGCGCTGAGGCAAGGCGGTCGCTTTGGGGTCGAGCAGCACCGCGCCGCCTCGACCGGGCTGCAGGACCCCCTCGCTGGCGATGGTTATGTGCAGGAAGCGTATGTGAAGGCCCTCGCCGATGAGGCCGGTTTCGATTTCGTGGCGGCGAGCGATGTGAACGCCAATCCGCGCGATACGCGCGACCATCCCTTTGGCGTTTGGACGCTTCCGCCAGTCCTGCGCACTTCGCCATTGGGCGAGCCTGACAACCCCGATTTCGACGCCGCCCCCTACGAGGCGATTGGCGAAAGTGATCGCATGACCCTGCTGTTTCGCAAGCCCTGAGCGCTGTCTTCCGTTTGGGCGCCCTTGCCCGCAAACGCATGGCGTGTAAGTAGCGCTCGGAAGGGGCGGTCAGCTCTCAGTTTTCTCCGGAGGAACGGCCATGAATTTTCAAGACATCTTTGATCGGTTTTCGAGCGCCAGCGCCACCGTCCCAGGCAAGAAGGTGAAGTTCGATTTCGGTGATGGCGGCAAGATTTTTCTCGACGGCGGTGCGGGCACAGTCTCGATGGACGACGCCGCTGCGGACACCACAATCAAGGTCAAGCTTGAGGACTTCGTGTCGATGGCGCAGGGCCAGCTTGATCCGACCGCAGCCTTCATGCAGGGCAAGCTTAAGGTCGAAGGCGACATGGGCGTTGCCATGCAATTGCAGAGCGTGATGGCGAAGCTGCGCGGCTAGGGCCATCCCGTTGGCGTTTGTACAAATTCCCGGCAATGCCGTCCCGCAGGGCGCGGAAGAGCATTGGCTAGAGGGGCGCGGCGGCGTGAAGGTGCGGGCGATGACCGCTCCTTCAACAGCCGCAGGGCCGCCACGAGGGTCGGTGATCGTCGCGCCGGGGCGCACCGAGTTCATCGAGAAGTACTTCGAGGTCATTCGCGAGTTGCAGCAGCGCGGCTTCGCTGTTTTCTGCATAGACTGGCGCGGGCAAGGATTGTCCGGGCGGGAGGTGCAGAACGGGCAAAAGGGCCACCTTGCGAGCTTCGATGATCCGGTGAATGACCTTGCGACGGCGCTGCGTCTGCTGGCTGATCGTTTGCCTAGGCCGCACATCGTGCTTGCCCATTCGATGGGCGGCGCGATCACGCTGCGCGCGCTGCAAACGCGTCGGCTGGAGGCGGACGCTGCCGCGTTCAGCGCACCGATGTGGGGCATCGCGGGGTTGGGAAAGTCAGCGAAAGGCTACGTGCGACTTATGTCTTCTCTCGGCGCTGGGGGGCAGTTCGCACCGCGCGTGCAAAAGAAGTGGACGCGCGAAGCGTTCAAGAAAAATCCTGTCACCAACGACCCAGATCGGCATGAGCGCTGCCAAGGCCTAGTTGCCGAGGAGCCGAGGCTGGCGCTGGCGGGCCCGACGGTTGGGTGGGCGGCGGCGGCGGCGGATGTGACCGAAGGCTTCACGCAGGCGCAAGCCCTCGCGCATGTGCGTATCCCGATCTTGGTGGCGAGTGCGGCCGAGGAACTCCTCGTCGACAACGCCAGCCATGCGGCGGTGGCGGCGCAACTGCCGAACGTCACTCACATCTCCGTCCCTGGCGCCAAGCACGAAATCTTGATGGAGCGCGATGAAGCGCGCGCGCAGTTTTGGGCTGCATTCGATCAGTTGGTTGCGAAAGTCGCTCCCGTCTCAGCATAGTCATCGCGGAGTCCAGAAATGGCTGGTGAATTGGTTTTGGTCACCGGCGGTTCCGGTTTCATCGGCGCCCACTGCATTCTGCAACTGTTGGCTAAGGGCTATCAGGTGCGCACAACAGTCCGTTCGTTGTCGCGCGAGGCGGACGTGCGGGCCATGCTGAGGCAAGGTGGCGCTGATCCCGGCGACAAGCTGAGCTTTGTGACGGCCGACCTCAACAGCGATGCGGGTTGGCCGGAAGCGGTTGCTGGATGCGCCTATGTACTGCATGTGGCGTCGCCGTTCCCTCCAGCTGCGCCGAAGGATGAGAACGAGATCATTATTCCCGCCCGCGAGGGTGCGCTGCGCGTGCTGAAGGCGGCGCGCGACGCCGGCGTGAAGCGCGTCGTGCTCACCTCTTCATTCGCAGCCGTTGGCTACGGTCAACCGCCGCAGCGGGAGCCTTACACCGAGGCCAACTGGACCAATCCAGACGGCGAGGATGTGCGCGCCTATGTTAAATCGAAGACCTTGGCGGAGCGCGCGGCCTGGGACTTCATCGCGAAAGAAGGCGGCGCGCTCGAATTGTCGGTCGTCAATCCGGTGGGCGTTTTCGGACCGGTGCTAGGGCCTGACTACTCGACGTCGATCCTGCTGGTGCAGCGTCTCATGGACGGCGCCATGCCGGGGTGCCCGCGCATGAGCTTCGGCCTCGTCGACGTGCGCGATGTGGCCGACTTGCACATCCGCGCCATGACCGATCCCGCTGCCAAGGGCGAGCGCTTCCTGGCGGTGGCGGAGGATCACGTCTGGATCAAGGACATCGCGCTCGTCCTGAAGCGCCGCATGGGGGCTGCCGGCGCCAAGGTTCCAACGGGCGATCTGCCTAACTGGCTGGTGCGCTTGGTGGCTATGGGCGATCCGGCCGTGGCGCAAATTGTCCCCGAACTCGGCAAGTACAAGAACTCAACGAACGAAAAAGCGCGTCGCTTGCTGGGGTGGGCGCCGCGCTCCAATGAAGCGGCCGTGGTCGCGACCGCTGAAAGCATGTTGGCGCTGGGGCTACTGAAAAATTCTTCCGTCCGCGCGGCGTGAGTGTCGAATACCGCCCGGCTCGCCCGTCAATACGTTGAGGGCGCGCTTCAGCGCCGTCGAGGAGGCGATGATGCAATACATGCTTTTGATCTATGGCGAGGAATCCATGTGGGCTGGACTTGCTCCCGAGAAAGTCTCGGAAGTGATGGGCGCATATTTCGCCTACACCGAAGCGCTGGCGAAGTCGGGCAAGCTCAAGGCCGGCGATGAGCTTCAGCCGATCGCGACGGCGAAAACCGTGAGCCGTCTCGGCGGCAAGCACAGCGTCGTCGATGGGCCGTTCGCCGAAACCAAGGAGCAGCTTGGCGGCTATTATCTGATCGAGGCCGACAGCATCGAGGAAGCGCTCGACTGGGCGGCGAAGTGCCCGGGCGCGGAATATGGGCGCATCGAAGTGCGGCCCGTCGTCATGCGATGAACCCAGCGGAAGCGGCGGAGCGCGTCGCGCGCGAGAGCTACGGGCGTCTGCTCGCCATGCTTGCCGCGCGCACGCGTGACGTCGCCGCCGCCGAGGATGCGCTCGCCGATGCGTTCGCGGCGGCGCTGGCGGCGTGGCCGCGCGTGGGCGTACCCGAGAAGCCGGAGGCGTGGCTGTTCGCCGCCGCGCGCCGCAAGCTCATCGACGCCGCGCGCCGCGCCAAAACCGCCGCCGATGGCGAAGCGCAGATCGCGCTCAGCATCGAAGCGCTCGAGGCCGAATCTGGCGACCGGGCGCTGCCGGATCGGCGCCTCGGGCTGATGTTTGCGTGCGCGCACCCCGACATTGATGAAGCCGCGCGCACGCCGCTGGTGCTGCAGACCCTGCTCGGCTTCTCCGCCGAGCGCATCGCGGCGGCGTTTCTGGTCGAACCCGCGTCGATGAGCCAACGCCTCGTGCGCGCAAAAAAGAAGATCAAGGACACCGGCATAGCCT
>CAYRHK010000056.1:0-11364 GCA_964423825.1 uncultured Terricaulis sp.
AGCGCTCTTGGCGTTCGTCGACGCCGAAGTAAACAGAGAACGGCTAGTCAGTGATGTTGTTGGCCTGGAAGAGGAAGCCTAGGACCTCATGCTAAAAGCCGAAGCGGTAGCCAACCTGCGCTCGAAGATCGATTCGCCGTTGACGAAGCGGAGTTCGCGCCCGGCGCCGAAGCCCGTCACTTCGCCCAGGAAGTCCGAACGATAGCGGTTGGAGACGCGCGCCTCGAAGCCGCCGTTCTCGTAATAGATGGTGGTGTTGATCACCGTCTCCGACAGGCCGGGCAACGCATTGCCAGGCGTGTTCGGCGGCTTGATGTCGCTCTCTGTCGCTGAGGCGTTGAGCACCAAGCCGAAGCCGCTCAGCGGCTCGAACACGAGATCCATCGGAATGTTGGCGGTGAACTCGACGCCGGCGACATAACCGCCACTGCCATTCGCAGGCGCGCTCGCGAAGCCGATATTTGTGGCTGGCGAGCCGACCGCCCCAACGTGAAGCGGGAAGCCCGTGAAGTCATACGGGACAGTCTGCGTGAATATATAGCTCTCAAGGTATTTGTAGAACCCGGCGATTGCGATGTAGCCGTCCGAATTATCGAAATAATGTTCGTAGGAAATGTCGATCGAGTCCGCGATCCAGGGCCTCAGCAGCGGGTTGCCGCCGCTGCCACCCCAGTACGAAGCCGACGGAGTCGGGCTTGGGTTGGCGAACTGCGCAATATTATGGCTGACCTCAAAGCTCGCGCGCATCTCGTCCATACGCGGGCGCGCGAGGGTGCGCGCGATGCCTAGGCGCAAGAAACTGTTGTCTGAAACCTCGAACGAGAGGTTCATCGAAGGCAGCATTTCAATGTACTGGTCGCCCTGCTCGACAAGCACATAATTGCCGCCCGGACCAGGCACACGAACGGCGCCATTCGAACTCTGATCGGTGTCGACGATTTGCAGGCCGATATTGCCGGTTACCGGCACGCCGCCAAGCTCATGATCGACGTTCAGCTGGATGTAGTAGACCCCGACGTTCTCCTCCACGCCCCACGTCTTGGAGATCACGTCAGCGTTGAGGTTCGGACGTACGGTATAAATCCCCGCTGTGTTCAATAGCGCCAGCGGATCATAGCTCACCATCCCGGGAATGCCGAGGAAGTCCAGCGCCGTCGGGCCTTGCAGCAGGCTCCCCGGCACAGCAACCGCGCATGAGTTGACCGGGTTTACCCCGCAATTCAGGTCTAGGAACGACTCGATGCTGGTTTTGTCCTTTTCGCGTTGGCTGTAATTGAAGCCGAACTCGATTGAACTGACCGGACCATCATCGAGGCGGCGCTCAGCGGTCAACCGCAAGGCACGCAGTTCGTCATCGGTCTGCGGCTCCTTGATGAAGCCCGCTTGCCCCCACCCCTGCGGGTCGGTGAGCAGGATCAGCGACGGATCCGAATAATCGATGTTCGAGTTGAAAATGTAGCTGCCGTTGCCGGTAACAAAATCCAGCGTCGCGGTGGCGCCCGCGCCGCCCGGGCCAGTGCCAGTGTAGGTTTCGAGATCGAGGTCGTCGCGCGACACGCTCGAATAGCTGAAATCGGCGCCGAGGGTCCACCGCTCGCCCACGTCCCATTCGAGGTTAAGCCCGATAGCTTCAACAATACTATTGCGGGTGCGGATGTCGTTGCGCACGACGCCGTCAACGCCAGTGAAGGTGCCGCCCACGACCAAGCCGTCATCAACGGTCGCGCCGGGTTGCAGCGAAGCGGATGACCACCAGAGTGGGAATTCGATGCCCTTCAGGTCCTGCTCTTCGTTGAACTCCGAGTAGAACGCGTCGATGCGCGCGGAGAACGAGTTGCTCGGGCGGAACTCGAGCACGCCCATAATCGCGTCACGCTCCAACAAGCTCGACTGCACATAAGGCTTGGCGCCGCCGAGGATGAAGTCGCCGCCGCCGGTGGTGGGATAACCCCAGGCTTCGAAGCGATTGGCTTGCGTCGGCGACGACAGCGTCGTGACGCCGAGCGCCCAGCCCCAACGCCCATCGGCGCTCTGGTCGATATAAGACCCGGTGATGCGATAGCCATTGTCCTCGGCGCCATCCACCAATGCGCCCAAGTCGTTCCACTCGTAACGGGCGTTGAAGGCAAATACGCGCTCATCGTAGGCGAGTGGGCGCACGGTGCGGAGATCCGCAGTGCCAGCAAGGCCCTGCCCGATCAGTGACGCAGTCGGGGTCTTGTAAACGACAACGGAACTCAAGAGCTCGGAGGGATATTGATCAAACTCGACGCCGCGATTGTCGCCGGCGCTGACTTGCTCGCGGCCATTTAGCAAGGCCGTTGTGAAGTCCGGCGCTAGACCGCGCACCGAGATGTTCTGGCTGCGACCGAACAAGCGCTGAGAGGTAAGACCAGGCAGACGCGAGAGCGATTCCGCGATGGAGTTATCGGGGAGGCGGCCGATTTCTTCCGCGGTCACGACTTCGATGATCGCATCGGCTTCGCGCTTCGTATCGGTCGAGTTGCGCAGGCTTTCGCGGAAGCCCGTGACGATAATGTCTTCTTCTTCGGTAGCGGCGTCAGCGCTCGCCGCCGCATCTTGCGCTTGCGCGGCATTCATTGGGGCCAGCGCCAAGAACACGCCGCCAGCGACTGTCGTCAGCAAGCCTATGCGACGCCCGTTGAGCCGAAAATTCATCGCGATCCCTCCCTGCGCACCGCCACTATTTTTCCCCGTGAGCGGTGACCGCGACAGCAAACTAGTGCAAATTTGGCAGCGGTCAATTGTTGCAGAGACTCCACAGTTTTATCTCGCAAGTGCGAAATAAGCCGTCCTTTGGGGACATTTGCTTCAGCTTGACAGTGAATGCGCTCAGTGCAAATTTATGCAAATGCTGGCCGCGCGGTGCGACGCGACCGAGGTGGGGAGGACACGATGTTTCGCATTGCGTTAGCTGCCGCTTCGGCATTGGCGATGCTGGCAGGCGTTGAGGCACGCGCCCAAGATGCGCATGAGGGAACTCGCGCCAACCGGCTCCCCCAGGACGAAGTGATCTACTTCGTCCTCCCCGACCGCTTCGAGAACGGCAATCCGCGCAACGATCGCGGCGGCCTGCGCGGCGACCGTTTGCGCACCGGCTTCGACCCCACTCACAAGGGCTTCTACCACGGCGGCGATCTTGCAGGGCTCACGCGGCGGCTGGACTACATTCAAGGGTTGGGCGTTACGGCGATCTGGCTGGCGCCGGTCTATGAGAACAAACCCGTCCAAGGCGCGCCCGGCGAAGAATCCGCCGGCTACCATGGCTATTGGATCACGGACTTCACCAACATTGATCCGCACTTCGGCACGCGCGCGGAGTTCCGCGCATTCGTCGATGCCGCACATGCACGTGGCATGCGGGTCTATATGGACATCATCACCAACCACACGGCCGACGTGATCCAGTATCGCGATTGCCCCATTCAAGCTTGCGCCTATCGCTCGCGCGCCGACTATCCCTACACGCGCCGCGGCGGCATCGAGGGCCCGGTCATCAATGAGGGTTTCAATGGAGACGGCGCACGCTATCAGAGCGAAGATAATTTCGCGCGGCTCACCAACCCAAACTTCGCCTATGAAACATACGTTCCGCGCGGCGAGCGGAACGTGAAATCGCCAGCCTGGCTCAATGACCCAATCTACTACCACAATCGCGGCAACACGACGTTCCGCGGCGAAAGCTCGCAAATGGGCGACTTCGTGGGCCTCGATGACCTCTTCACCGAACACCCGCGCGTCGTCGCCGGCATGATCGAAATCTACGGCGCTTGGATTGACGAGTTTGGCGTGGATGGTTTTCGCATCGACACCGCTCGCCATGTGAACCCGGAATTCTGGCAAGCGTTCGTGCCGGCGATGATTGAGCGGGCGCAGGCCCGCGGCATCGAGAACTTCTACATCTTCGGCGAAGTGTTCGATCCTGACCCGGGTAGGCTCGCGCGCTTTACGCGGGTAGACGGCTTTCCAGCCGTGCTGGATTTTGCATTTCAGTCAGCCGCCTACGATGCAATCGTGCGCGGGACGGGAACGGACCGGCTCAACACACTGTTCGAGTCCGATGTCGTTTATCAGCACGGCGCCGAGACCGCCGTCCAATTGCCGACGTTTCTCGGCAATCACGACATGGGTCGGTTCGGCCACTTCCTGATGCGAGAGAATGCAGGCATTTCGGGCGATGAGCTCCTCCAGCGCGCCATTCTCGGGCACGCTCTCTTGATGTTCTCGCGCGGGGCCCCTGTCATATATTATGGCGACGAGCAGGGATTTACCGGCGACGGCAACGACCAAGACGCGCGCGAAGACATGTTTCCCAGCCGGGTCGCCAGCTATAACGACAATCGCCTTATCGGCGCCAACGCCACCACCGCTGACAGCAATTTCAACCCGAACCACCCGCTTTATCGCGCAATCGCAGAGATGGCCGGAATTCGCGCTTCAAACGTGGCGCTTCGGCGTGGGCGGCAGGTGGTGCGCAACTACGTCGAGACACCGGGCCTTTTCGCGTTTTCGCGTATTCATGAGGGGGTAGAGATTCTGGTGGTGCTGAATACCGGTCGCGATCCCCTTCGCGCCAACGTCGAGGTGGAGCCCACGTCGGTTACCTGGCGAGCGCTGCGCGGCGATTGCAGCCCCACAGCGCGGGCGCCAGGAAGCTTCGCGGTCGCGATTGGCGGCTTTGACTACATCGTTTGCATCGCGGAGCGCGCGCCTTGAGCATTGACGCCATGCCCAGACAAGACGATTGCGCCGCCGCCGGCTCCGAATGGTGGCGCGGCGCGGTGATCTACCATGTCTATCCGTTGAGCTTCGCCGATAGCAACGACGACGGGTACGGCGACCTGCGCGGGGTCACTCAGCGCCTTGAGTACATCAAGTCGCTCGGCGTGGATGCGATTTGGCTATCGCCCTTTTATACCTCCCCTATGCGCGACTTCGGGTATGATGTGTCCGATTATTGCGATGTGGATCCGATTTTCGGCGCTCTCGCCGACTTCGATGAGATGGTGTCCCGCGCGCATTCGCTCGGTCTGAAGGTCATCGTCGATCAGGTCTACTCGCACACCTCTATCGAGCACCCTTGGTTTCAAGAAAGCCGGCGCGACCGCACCAATTCCAAGGCCAACTGGTACGTCTGGGCCGACGCCAAGCCGGACGGGTCGCCTCCGACGAATTGGCAGTCGGTTTTCAAGGCCTCCGCGTGGACATGGGATGCGCGGCGTCGCCAGTACTACCTCAACAATTTTCAGTCGGATCAACCCGACCTCAACGTCCACGAAAAGGAGGTTCAGGACGCGCTCCTGGGAGTGGCGCAGTTTTGGCTGGACCGCGGCGTGGACGGCTTCCGTCTCGACGCCATCAATTTCGCGATGCACGACCCGGAGCTGCGGGACAATCCGCCCGTTGTCGGCGAAGCGAAAAGGTTGCGCCCCTTCGACTTTCAGCACCATTTCTTCAACCAATCTCATCCTGACATCCCGAAGTTCCTGGCGCGCGTGCGCGCGCTCACCGAATCGCGCGGGAAAATCTTTCTGGTTGCGGAAGTCGGCGGCGAGCAGGCCGAATCCGAGATGAAACTCTACACTCAGGGTTGCGACCGCCTGCACAGCGCTTACGGATTTCAGTACCTCTACGCGGATCGGCTCAGCGCCGAGCTCGTGCGCGCGTGCTCGGAGCGATGGCAGGATCGAGAGGGAGAGGGCTGGCCGTCGTGGGCCTTCTCCAATCACGATGCGCCTCGCGTCGTCTCTCGGTGGGCGAACAATCGCGATGAGGTTTCGTTTGCCAAGCTGGCGCTGCTTCTGCTCGTTACCCTGCGCGGCAGCATCTTCTTGTATCAAGGTGAGGAACTCGGTCTGCCCCAGGGCGACATTCCTGTAGAATCGCTGCGCGACCCCGAGGCGATCGCAAACTGGCCCCACACGCTAGGCCGCGACGGCGCCCGCACGCCTATCCCGTGGATCGCCAAAGCGCCTAATGCCGGGTTCTCCAACGGCACGCCTTGGTTGCCCGTAGACCCGACCCATCGAACTCTTGCGGTTGACGCCCAAGAACGCGATCCCACATCGACCCTGCACTTTGCTCGCAGAGCCATTGCGTTAAGGCGCCAATTCCGAGCGCTGAAAACTGGACGCATCAATATGCTCGACGCCCCCGAACCGGTGTTGGCGTTCATGCGCGGAGACGGCGATGACGCATTGTTGTGCGCGTTCAATCTCGGCGCACGCCGCGTTGCATGGTCGCCAGGAGGTCGCTGGCAAGTCGTTGAGGCCATTAACGCACCGCCAGCGCTTTCTGGCGAGCTTCCTGGGCTCGCCGGGATCGTGGCGAAACGCCAGTGAGCCACGGCTCACCCGCCGCACGACTCGCGGACGATAAGCTCCGTCGGCAAGCGTTCGGAGCGGCTGCGCATCTTGCCCTCTCCGGCATCCAGCAACTTAGACACCAGCAGGCGGCCGGCCTTGCTCGTATCCTGCGCGATCGTGCTCAGCGCTGGCGTCGCATAACGCGCGAAGCGCACGTTGTCGAAACCCATAACAGAGACGTCTTTCGGTACGCCGACGCCAGCGCGTCGAAGGGCGCGGATGGCGCCCAGCGCAATCAAATCACTCGCGGCAACCACGCCGTCAAATGTGACGTTGTGGCGTATCAGCGCGTCGACTGCTGCTTCGGCGGACTCCACCTCGAAGTGCGCGGGAACCGTGAGCGCGGGATCCGACGCAAGCTCCGCCTGAGCGAGCGCGTCCGAGTAGCCGAGATAGCGCTGAGCGGGCTCGGGATCATCGATGTCGCCCAAGAATACAATTCTGCTCCTGCCGAGCCTGGTCAGGTGCGCGGTGGCGCGGCGCGCGCCTGTGTAGTTGTCGCTGCCAACACAGCAATAATCCTGGTCCGGCAATTCCGCGCCCCAGACGACGAAACGGCTTTCTTCGGCGGCGAGCCGGTTGAAGGCCGCGTGCAGGTTGCTTTGCCCCAAGAACACGACCCCGTCCGCGCGGGACGTCGACATCAATACCGAGAGGTCGTCGAAGGAGCCCGGCGCCACATGGCTGACGAGCAAGTCGCAGTCGCGCTCATAGGCGGCCTCCGCGAGACCGGAGAGCAAATCCAAGAAGAATGGATCGCCCAACAAGAACTCGCCCCCCTGCGGGCGCGGCACAACCACGGCGATGGTGGCGTCCGCGCCGATCGGACCCGCCGGCATGTAGTCGCGAAACGGATAGTTTTGTTCGCGCGCCAGCTTCCAGATGCGCTGCTTGGTTTGACGATTGATCGCGGGGCTATCGTTGAGCGCGCGCGAGGCGGTCGAAATGGAGACACCGGCAAGCTTGGCGATGTCTTCGAGGGTGGTAGTGCGCTTGGCCATCGGACTCGGTTTCACGCTTTAAGACATCGCTGGCAAGGATTTGCAAGCGAACGCGCTCACGAGGGAGAGCACGCATGATCAATCGTCGCGTCCTTCTGGCCACGTCGTGCCTTTGGCCCGTCGCCTCGTCCGCATCCGCGGCGCCAATAGCGAGCGTCACGTCACCTGACGGGTCCATCGTAGTGGACATCGAGATCAACGGCGAAGGTCGCCCCAGTTACAAAGTCACGCGCAACGGCCAATCGATAGTTGCGCCTTCACGACTTGGCTTCCTGTTGGTCGACGCGCCGAAGATAGAGCGGAACCTAGCTCTGACCGCGCAGTCAACGCGCAGCTTCAACGAGACGTGGGAACAGCCCTGGGGCGAGCAGCGACGCATACGCAACCGCTACAACGAGCTGACGTTCACCCTGACGGAGCAAAATGGGCTGCGCCGCAGTATCGATGTCGTGTTCCGTGTTTTCGACGACGGCCTCGGTTTCCGCTACGAGTTCCCGGATCAAACGTCGCTGATGCACGTCCGCATTCTCAACGAATTGACCGAGTTCAACTTCGCCCAGGCGGGGACGGCGCTCTGGACGCCAGCGCTTCGTTCAAACCGCGAAGAATATCTCTATTACAAGACACCGCTCGAAGAAATCGGCGTCGCGCAAACGCCGCTGACGGTGCGGCTGGAAAGCGGCGTGCATTTGTCCATCCACGAGGCAGCGCTCGTCGACTATTCCGGCA
Source organism: uncultured Terricaulis sp. (assembly GCA_964423825.1). Classification (GTDB taxonomy): domain Bacteria; phylum Pseudomonadota; class Alphaproteobacteria; order Caulobacterales; family Aquidulcibacteraceae; genus Vitreimonas. The sequence goes on from CAYRHK010000056.1 coordinate 8,117, forward strand.
TGAACCTCATGCGCATCGAGGGACGCGGTCTTAACGCCGCGCTAACCCCGGGCATTGGCGATGCCGCTGTCGCGCGGCAAGCGCCCTTCCACACGCCGTGGCGGACGATCCAGATTTCGGACACAGCCGGCGGCTTGGTCGAGTCGCGGCTGATCCTCAACCTGAACGAACCGAACAAGCTTGGCGACGTCTCCTGGTTCGAGCCGCAGAAGTACGTGGGCATCTGGTGGCAGATGCACTTGGGCACAGCGAGTTGGGCTTCCGGCGCCATCCATGGCGCCACCACCGAGACGGCGCTTCGCTATATCGACTTTGCAGCGCGGCACGGCTTCGGCGGCGTCTTGATCGAGGGCTGGAACATCGGCTGGGACGGCGACTGGTTCGGCAACGGTCATGAGTTTAGCTTCACGCAGCCATATCCGGACTTCGATATCGAGCGGGTTTGCGCGCATGCACGCGAGCAAGGCGTGCGCCTAATCGGTCACCACGAGACCTCAGCGAACGCCGCCCACTACGAAAGCCAGATGGAAGCGGGATTTGCGCTCTATCAGCGCCTTGGCGTGGGCGTGGTGAAAACGGGCTATGTGTCGGACGCCGCCGGCGCGCGCGTCGTGGCCGACGACGGACAGGTGCGTTTCGCCTGGCACGAAGGCCAGGACATGGCGCGCCATCATTTGAACGTTGTGGAGACAGCCGCGCGCTATCAGATCGCCATCAACCCGCATGAGCCGATCAAGGATACTGGGCTTCGGCGCACGTATCCCAATTGGGTGTCGCGCGAAGGCGCGCGCGGCATGGAGTACAATGCCTGGGGCAATCCCTCCAATCCGCCGGAGCACGAAGCCAATCTGGTGTTTACGCGCTTACTAGCCGGCCCCATGGACTTCACGCCAGGTATTTTCGGCATGGAGACGCGTTCTCCGGAAGGCGTCGCGACCACCTGGGCGAAGCAGTTGGCGCTTTATGTTGTGATCTACAGCCCGATTCAGATGGCGGCTGATCTACTTGAAAACTACGAGGCCCATCCTGGGCCGTTTCAGTTCATCAAGGACGTGCCTGCCGATTGGGATGAGACGCGCGTGCTCAATGGAGAGCTCGGCGACTTCGTCACCATCGCCCGCCGCGACCGCAACAGCCGCGATTGGTACCTAGGCGCCATCACCGATGAACAACCGCGCACGCTGAGCGCCTCGCTCTCGTTCTTGGAGCGCGGCATACGATATCGCGCGCAGATTTATCGCGACGGCCCGAACGCGGACTATCGCGGCGACGCGCGTAAGGACATCGTCATCGAGGAGCGCCTGGTATCGCGCAATGACACGCTGACGCTTGAACTGGCGCCGGGTGGCGGCCAAGCGATCCGCTTCACACCGACGCGAGGGCGTTGATGCGGGGTTTTTTGCACGCCGTTCTCGCGCTACTCATCGCATCATGCGTATCGGCGCCGGATGATGGACTGCGCACGGTAACAATCCGCGCCACGGTGCCGGAAGGATCAGGGCAGGTTTTTCTAGCCGGGAACCTTCCGGAACTCGGCCCTTGGCGCGCCGATGGCGCCGCCATGCAGGGAAGCGGCCGCGAACGCACCATCACGCTGCGCGTGCCGCTCGAGACCGCGTTTGAGTACAAGATCACGCTAGGCTCATGGGATCGCGAGGGCCTTGGGCCTTCAGGCACGGTGATGCCCAACAGCCGCATCGACGTCGATGGCGACGAGACCGCCACGATCACGATCATCGACTGGAAGCACGACGTGAACGAATATGTGGGCGACCCCGCGGGCGCCGGCGTCATCGGCGAGCTTCGCTATTGGCGCGATGTCGCCTCGCCTTTGCTGCAGCATCCACGCCACGTCAGCATCTACCTGCCGCCGCAATACGCCGCCGATCCTGCCGCGCGCTTCCCGGTGATTTACGCCCATGACGGCCAGAACTTGTTCGATCCGCGCATCGCCAACACCGGCGTCGACTGGGGCGTCGACGAAGCGATGCAAGCCTTGGTCGCGGAGGGCGCCATCGAGCCCGCGATCGTGATCGGCATCTGGAGCACATCCGAGCGCCGACTTGAGTATGCGCCCGCCGGCGTGTTGGCGCTCGTGTCAGACGAAATGAAAGCCGCGGCCGCCGAAGAGTTCCCTGAAGATCTCCGCGCTGGCGACGCGTATCTTCGCTTCATCGTCGAGGAGTTGAAGCCGCGCATCGATCGCGAGTTCAGAACACGCCCCGGGCGCGAGAGCACGTTCCTGATGGGCTCAAGCATGGGCGCACTGATTTCCGTCTACGGCATGGCGGAGTATCCGGACGTGTTTGGCGGCGCGGCGGGGCTCTCGATGCATTGGCCGACGGGCGTCAGCGAACGCAACATCGTCGAGCGCCAAGATACTTGGCGCCCCGCTATTGTCGCCGCCTACAGGCGCTATTTTGAGAGCCGCCGGCTGACCCCCGCAACGCACTTGATGTGGGTCGATCACGGCACCGGCTTCCTCGATCACCTGTACGTGCCCTACCAGGAGGCGATGCTGCCGGTTCTGCACGGACTTGGGTACGTCGATGGCGAGTCGCTGGAGGCGCGCGTCTACCCTGGCGCAAATCACAACGAGACGGCATGGCGCGTACGATTGCGCGAACCGCTGACATTCTTGTTACGCCGTCGTGCGCCACAGAACTAAAACGAAGATGGGGAGGATCGGATGGCGGAGAAACCTAGACTAAGCGCCTTTCAGATATGGAACATGTGCTTCGGCTTTCTGGGCATCCAGGTCGGTTTCGATCTCCAGAACGGCAATGTCAGCCGCATATTTCAGACGCTGGGCGCTGAGATCGACGCGCTGCCAATCCTCTGGATCGCGGCGCCGCTCACTGGACTGATCGTACAGCCGATCATAGGGCACTTGAGCGACAAGACCTGGAACCGGCTCGGCCGGCGCAAGCCCTATTTCCTCGTCGGCGCCCTCCTCGCGAGCGGCGCGCTCTTCCTCATGCCGAACGCGCCCGCGCTTTGGGTCGCCGCCGGAACGCTGTGGATCATGGATGCGGCGCTGAACATAACCATGGAGCCGACGCGCGCCTTGGTAGGAGACAATTTGCCCGACGAGCAGCGCACCACCGGCTTCGCGATGCAGAGCTTCTTCATTGGCACGGGCGCCGTGCTGGCGGGGCTACTGCCGTGGCTGCTGACGCAATGGGGCGTCGCCAACACCGCCGCGCCAAGCGTGGTGCCGCAAACCGTGCACATCGCGTTTTACGTCG
>CAYRHK010000057.1:0-11266 GCA_964423825.1 uncultured Terricaulis sp.
TTTTAAGTCCGCTGCGTCTACCGGTTTCGCCACGCTCGCGTGGGGCTGGTGATAGGGCCCGATGACGGGCAAGCCAAGCCTCCGATGCGATTTGGCTTCGCCGAGGGCCGCCCTTAAATCATGACACCGCCTGGCAGGTATCGGGTGGTAGGCCTTGTCTCGACGAGACGATGCAACGCTACACGCGCAGATCAATCAACCAGAGCCTGGCGTTCGCGTGCGCAACGCCTGAGTTCATTTCAGGATGTCTCTCCATGAGTGCGAATGTCCGTTCGGGCGGCCCCAATGATTGGCGCTGGTTTTTCGGCGCCTGGCGTGTTCAACACCGAAAGCTGCGCGGGAGACTTGTTGGATCGAACACTTGGGATGAGTTCGACGGCCGTTGCTCTTGCTGGGAGACAATGGCGGGCTTGGGCAATGTCGACGACAATCTGCTCAACGCGCCAGACGGCCCCTACCGCGCAATGACAGTGCGCGCCTTCGATCCTGACCAAAGGCAGTGGGGAATTTGGTGGTTGGACGGTCGCTCGCCGTCGGTGATCGGCGCGCCTGTTTTTGGAGCATTCGATGCCGGCGTCGGAGAGTTCTTCGGCGACGACACCTGGGCTGACCGCCCGATCAAGGTTCGCTTTCAATGGACCAGGACGCTGTCGCGCACACCACGCTGGGAGCAAGCCTTCTCCGCCGATGGCGGGCAGACCTGGGAAACCAACTGGACCATGGATTTCAGCCCGGTTGAGCCATGATAGACGAACACACACAATCGGGGGTGACAGAGATCATCCTATACCGCCTAAATGCGAATGCGGCGCTCCGATTCTACCAAACCATGGTCGAACACAGCTTGCCGCTGCACCGAAGCGCTGGAATCCAGGTTGCATATGCCGGGCGCTGCCTTGAGGACCGCAACGTGTATTGCCTGGCGCGTTCATTCCCGAACGCTGAGGCCATGCGGACTGTGCTGGCGGACTTCTACGCGAGCGCCGCGTGGCGCGAGGGACCGCGCGCAGACATTGTAAATGGCATCGCCGAGGCGCGACATGTCTTGCTCCCAGCGGATTGGACAACGCCCAGCGCATCGTGACGCGGACGCGGCATTGCCGCCACACGCCCGGCGACTTAATCAGTGTTCCATGCATCCGCTGGACACGCTGATTTGGACCGCACTTACCTCCGTTCAATCGTCGTTCGCCGAGGGAAAAGGACTGGCGCGCCGGATGCGCGCCGAAATCGGCCCATTCGCCGCTGCCGTCGACAAAAGTGAACCCGCGACGGCCGCGCTCGCGGCGCTGGTTCCAACCGACGGCGACATTTCCTTGCTGGAGCCGGCGCCGCCTTCGCCGCCAGAGGGCATCGCTTGCGTCATGGAGCGCGCGGGCGTGCAGATGGCGGCCACGGACATTCGGGATCAATCACACCAGGCGGAGATTATCGCACTCGGCGACGCCGACGCGCCCGAGATGCTGGCGCTCGCGCTGCTCACCAAGCCCGGACCGTTTCGCACCGAAACGCACAAGCTTGGCCGCTTCATCGGCGTGCGCGATCGAGGCAAACTCGTCGCTATGGCGGGCGAGCGACTGCGTATCGAAGGGTTCGTGGAAGTCAGCGCAGTTTGCACCCACCCCGACTATCGTGGACGCGGCTTGGGCGCGGCCCTTCTCGCGCGCGTCGCCGCGCGCATCATCGGCGAGGGCGCAATGCCGTTTCTCCACAGCTACGCCGACAACGAGGGCGCCATCGCGCTCTACCGCAAGCTCGGCTTTCACGTGCGCAGCCCGGTCGTGCATGCCGTGTGGCGGCGCGCTTGAGGTTGCGCCGCTGGCGGCTCGCGCTTGGACTGGCAGCGGCGCTGCTGGCCGGTGGCGAACTGGCGCTGCGCGCGACCGGCTACGCGGCCCCAGTGTTGTACATCGCGGACGCCGACTACGAATACTTCCCCGCGCCGAACCAACGCGCCCATCGTCTGGGCGTGCAGCTGGAGACCAACGCGCTCGGCATGCGCTCGCCTGACCTGGAGACGATGAGAGGCGAGCGCGTATTGATCATGGGCGACAGTGTCGTCAGCGCCATCAACTGGACCGATCAGCGGGCGCTGGCGACGTCGCTGCTCGCAACGCGCGGCTACGCAGCGATGAACGTGTCGGCCGGCAGTTGGGGACCGGGCAACATGCTGGCCTACGTTGAGCGCAACGGCCTTCACGGCGCGCGGCGCGTCATCCTCGTGCTCTCCGCGCATGACTATTTCGATGACCGCCAGTTCGCGCCGCTCAATGGCTACGCCACGCCGCCTCGGGCGCCGCGGGTCGCGCTCGCCCGCGCCTTCGATCACTACGTACTCGGCGGACCGGCTCGAGAAGCGCGGCGCGCCGATCGGCCCGGGATGGCTGGCGATGCGCGGCGGTCGCTCGATGCGCTGTTCGAGCGCCTGAAGGCGGAAAGCGCCGATGTCTGCATCGTGCGACACTGGTCGCGTCCAGAACTGTCCAGCGGCGCGGCGCCCGGCGCCGCCGAGATCGCCGCGCTCGCCGCCGCGCACGGAGTGCGCGTGATCGAGGCCGATGGCGTTTACCGTGAGGCCATGGCGCGGGGGGAGAGCATCTTCCGCGATGACATTCATGGCGATGATCGCGGCCAAATGCTTCTGGCTGCACTGATGGAGCAATGCCTGCAAGGTGAAGGCGGTCAGCCCTGATCTTGTACGAGTTCAGGCTCCACGCCGCGTGCGCGGATGAGCGCCATGAGATCGTCGCCAGCCTTCGCGAGCGCTGACGGATCGGCGGAGCGCGCCACCAGGTGAACGCCGAAACTATCGGGCGGCGCGAACCACGGATAGGAACCAAAGGTCACCGCCCCGTTCGCGGCTGTTTCCAAGTCCGCCAACGCGGCGGCGATATCACCCTCGCGCACACCCTTGCCGCGCACGGTAACGCTTCGCACCACCGCACCACCTTCAATGCGCGGAGCCACGCCTTCCAACATGCCGCGCATGATCGAGGGCACGCCCGCCATCACGAACACGTTGTCCAGCTGAAAGCCCGGCGCCTTCGATACGGGATTGGAAATGAGCGCGGCGCCATCGGGAATGCGCGCCATGCGCAAGCGCGCTTCGTTCAAATTGCTCGCGCCCTTGTAGTGCGCCTCCAGTATGGCGCGCGCATCCTCGCGCACATCGATGTGGACGCCAAAGGCCTGCGCTACTGCATCGGCGGTCTTGTCGTCGTGAGTCGGTCCGATGCCGCCGGTGGTGAGCACATAATCATACTTGAGCCGCAGCGCATTGACCGCCGCGGCGATTTCGGCGGGAACATCGGGGACGACGCGCGCCTCGGCCACTTGCACGCCGAGCGGCGCCAGGAACTTGGCGATGGTCTGCAGGTTCACGTCCTGGGTGCGGCCGGACAGAATTTCGTCACCGATGAGGAGCACGGCGGCTTTGACTTGGCGTTGGGTCATAAAGACTTATCTAGCGCCGAAACGAGGGGTTCCCAATGAGTGAAGTCGATTACGTCGGCCCGTTGACCGAGCGGCAGGCCGGGAAGCTGCCGGACCATTTGAACATGGAATGGCTGGAGGCGCGCCACAGCTTTGTGCGCGGGCGGTTCGCCGTGCGCGAGCATCACATGGCGCCGAACGGCTTCATGCATGCCGGCAGCGTGGTGACGTTGGCCGATTCAGCCTGCGGCTATGGCTGCTTCACCTCCCTGCCCGAGGGCGGGACCGGCTTCACCACTGTGGAGTTGAAGACCAACTTCCTCGGCACCGGTAAACTAGGCGACGTGATCGCCACCGAAGCGCGCCTGATCCACGGCGGGCGCACAACGCAGGTGTGGGACGCGGAGGTGAAGAACGAAACACAGGGCAAAACCATCGCCCTCTTCCGCTGTACGCAGATGGTGCTCTATCCGAAGTGAGTTGTGCCTGGAAACAAGCATTCTACCTCAGTCGCCACATGGAAGAGACGTCGCCGTGGACGGCGATCCCCGCCTAGGGCATGTCCAAATTGACAGCACCAAGCCTGCCTGCTCCTATCATTCCTGGGGTGAGCGCACATGGGCTACCGGGCATTTTTCAGTTACGCGCGCGCCGATGATCGCATCGCAAATTGGCTGCACCGCCAACTCGATGCCTACCGCACCCCAAAAGCGCTTGTCGGCGCCGAAGGTACGCTTGGCCCGGCGCCTCCCAAACTTCACCCCATCTTTCGCGACCGCACGGACTTGCAAGCCGGCGGCCATGTCGATGCATCCTTGCAGCAGGCGTTGGAAGAAAGCGAAACCCTGGTTGTGCTCTGCACGCCCACCAGCGCCAAAAGCCACTGGGTCAACCACGAGTGCGAAACCTTTCTGCGGCTCGGGCGCGAAGGGCACATCTTTCCAGTCATCGCCGCAGGCGCGCCCGACAGCGGAGATGCCGAGACTGAATGCTTTCCTCCAGCCTTGCGCGGCAAGGGCCTTCTCGCCGCAGACCTGCGCGAGATCCGGTTGCCGAGCGGCCAATTGGTTGGCGACGGCAAGGAAGGCGGACGCCTGAAGTTGATCGCGGGCCTGTTGGGCTTGCCGCTCGACAAGTTGGTGCAGCGCGAACGCCGACGCCAACGCCAGACCGTGGCCATGCTGAGTGCGGCGGCGCTGGTCTTTGCCGGGGTCGCACTGCTGGCAGGCTTGCAGACCCTCGCTGCCAATAGGCAGCGCGCCGAGACGCTGAACACGCTGTACCGATTTTACGCCACGCGCTCCCGGGAAAGAACCGACGAAGGCAAGCTCGCGGAAGCCGTGCGCTATGCCCTCGCGGGCATGCAGGTCGCGCCAGCAAACGCGGAAGAATACCGCGCCGCCCTGGCCTTTGCGATGCACGCGGCAGGAGAGACCGCGGCTCTCCTCCCGCACGACGATGAAGAGGTGGAGTTTCTTTACTCGCCGACCGGCGCCCACCTTGTCACGCACGCACAAGGCGGCGGCCTCGTTCTCTGGAACCTCACCTCACGAACTCCAATCCCACTACCGCGCTCGCAATCCACGACTCAGTTTTGGTACTCTTCCGACGGAAGATTCGTCTTCGACGCAAGCGAGCATGTCTGGTCCACGGAGGACGGCGCTCTTCAGGATAGACCCCCTTCGAGCGTCTTGGGCGCCGTCGCGGCGCAGCTCAATCAATCCAATTATGACGTGTGTGGTCCGAACGCGGAGATTGGCGATACCTCAACCGACGGGCGCCGCAAACTATGTTTCTCCGACCGTGGCGGGGAGGTTTTCCTCGTCGACGTCTTGAGCCGCCGACAGATCGCGAGCAGCGAGTTTTCTTATCTCGTGGACGGAGACCGCATCGCTGAGAATATCCATTTCGCCCGCTTCTCCCCAGACGAGCGCTTAGTTGTTTCCGGCAGTCCCGGGGTGGTTCGGCTGCAGGACTCCAGGACGCTAGCGCTCATCGGTCAGCTTGAAGGAAACGCTGCCGTATTTTCCCCCGATGGAAAATGGCTGGCCGTCGTCAGGCACAACGACATCGAAGTCTACGATGCGAGAACGCTGGGTGCAGAGCCTACCCTTGTGAATGTACTGAGGGGCTCTCCGGCTTATTTGACGGATCTAGCGTTTTCCTCGGACAGCTCGCGGCTGGCGAGCGCTGGCAGCGACGGCGTAGTGCGCATCTGGACCGACATCGCCGGGCGCCAAATAGGGATGACAGAACAGGGAGGCGAGTTCGGCGGACTCATGTCCGACCATGGGTGGGACGACCTGAGCCTAGGGAGAGTACGCCCAGATGCCTCGCTCGTCCGCGTTGTGGAGCAGTCAGGCTGCCCTCAGCAATGGGGAGATGTGCAGTCGAACGCGGTGCGCCTCCTGTTCGCTGGGGAGGGACGCCTGTGTGTGCTCGATGTACAAACTCAAAGCGTGATTGCGACCATCCCCGTCGACAATAACACCCGGTCCCTCGCAACCCTATCTCCAAATGGTGACTCCCTCATCGCACAGCCCATCGGCGGTTTGCTGCAATGGATGAGACTGCCGGGCCGCGAAACGATCGCAACGCTTGGCGAGGACTTCGACGCCACGCCCTTGGTGAGCTTCTCACCCGATGGCTCTCGGATCGTCGTCATAACCAACAGCACTGTGCAGGTTTGGCGGGATGGTGCGCGTCGGCCAATATGGACGTCACATTTCGAGACAGAGAGGCTTAGCCGCGCACTCTTTACGCCGGATGGGGCGCGGCTCGTTCTGGGGCAGAGCAACGGCGCCGTCCTTGTTTATGACGCTCGGACTTTCCATCGCATCATCTCCTTCCCGGGACGTTGGTACGCCGCGCCAAACTTCTCGCGCGATGGGACGCGCATGTTTATCGGGACCGAAGTTTGGGACACCACCACCGGGACCAGATTGGCTGATTTGCGTGGCGCAATATCTGCGAACGAATACAATCTTCTGTCGCCGGACCAAAACTCTTTGGCTACGATGAACCGCACCGATCACTTCACCGGCATTCTTTGGGATGTCTCGAGGTTGACCCAGCCATGGGATGAATTGGCGAGGGACGCCTGTGCTCTGCTCTTAGGCCCCACAGGCCGCAAATTTCGCGCAAGCGAAGTGACCGCAGATCCGTTGCTAGCGGAATCCTGGGACCCTAACCGCGACGTCTGCGAAGGCGTTGAAGGCGTCCCCTCAATCGAAGCGGTACGCCTCGCCGCCGGCCTGCCTGCGACCGCGCCCCGCGAACCGTTTGAACCAGTTGAATAGCCTAGCCGACCAAAAGCCCGCGGCCCAAGCAAGCCTACTTAATCTTGCCTTCGACGAACTCGACGTGCTTCTTCGCTACGGGATCGTACTTCTTGAACTTGAGCTTTTCGGTCTTTGTGCGCGGGTTCTTCTTGGTCACGTAGAAATAGCCCGTGTCGGCCGTCGAGTTGAGACGGATCTTGATGACGGTCGGCTTAGCCATGGACGTAGGGCCCGAAACTCAGGGTTCAAAGGAAGGCGCGGAACCTACTCACGAAGCGGGATAAGTCAATCCTTATCGGCGGCCCGGAGCCGCTCCATCGTGTGCGCCCCCCGGCTCCAGCGCAGGAACGGCGGGTCGATGGGCTGGCCGCCGAGCCGGGCGCGGACTTCCTTGAGGACAAAGCGGGTGATCGAGGGCAGGTCCAAGGCCTCGGCCTCCTCCAGGGTAAACCAGCGGGTGTGCAGGAGTTCCTCGCCCGCCTCGGGGGTGTCGTCAGCCAGGACCTGCTCGGCGTCGGCCAGGAAGAAACGGGCGTCGAACCGGCGCGGACGGTAAGGCGGGGTGATTGCGCGGGCCACGAACTGGAGTTTGGACAGGTCTGGCCCGGCACCGCCGCCAACATGAAGCCCCGCCTCCTCGCGGGTTTCGCGCACCGCCGCCAGCGCAAACGCCCGGGGCGGGCGGCGCACCAGGCCGCCCTGACGCAGCAGCGCTTCAGTGCTCGGGGTGAGTTCGGCGGCGGCGGGGAGCTTGGAATCGCCGGGATCGACCCGGCCGCCCGGGAACACCCATTTGTCGGGCATGAACACGTGGCCCCTGGCGCGCTGGCCCATCATCACTTCGCGCCCGCCCCGCACCAGGATGAGGGTGGCAGCGTCGCGCGGCTTCTGGGCCTTGGGCTTTTCGCCGCCCGGCGGGTCGAACGGCTTTTCGTCGGCGTTGAGACGGAATTCGTTTGCGCTCATGCTTTGATCCTAGCACGCGAAGGCGGCGCCATTGGAAGCGCGGCGCGCGGCGCGTATCGTCGCTGACACGGGAGATAGGCACATGGCGCGGCGCAAACCGGGCGAAGGACAAACCGCACTCGTGACCGGGGCTTCGGCCGGCATCGGCGTTGACCTCGCGGAATGCTTCGCTCGCGACGGCTACGATCTCATCCTGACGGCGCGCAGCGAAGGCGCGCTGCAGGAGGTCGCCAATCGCTTGGGCGCCGCCCACGGCGTCAAAGCGCATGTCATCGCGCTCGATCTCGGCGCCATCGGCGGGGGCACGAAACTCGCCGAGCAGATCAAGGCGCGCGGGCTCGATGTCGATGTGGTGGTGAACAATGCCGGCTACGGCCACGCCGGGGCGCTCACATCCTCCGATCTCGCCACCCAGCTCGGCATGATCGACTTGAACGTGCGCGCGCTGGTGGAGCTGACGTACCATTTCTGGGACCGCATGCTGGCGAAGAAGCGCGGCGGCGTGCTGAACGTAGCGTCGACGGCGGCATTCCAGCCGGGCCCACTGATGGCCAACTATTATGCGTCTAAAGCTTACGTGCTCTCGTTCTCGGAAGCGCTGTGGGAAGAGTCGCGCGGCACGGGCGTGCATGTGAGCTGCTTGTGCCCAGGCCCCACCGTGTCGAAGTTTCGCGAACGCGCCGGCACCGGCAAGACCCGCCTCGCCAGAAACGCCGGCGCCGCGATGGCCTCGGCGCCGGTGGCACGCATGGGTTATGAGGGCTGGAAGCGCAACAAGCGCGTGGTGGTGACGGGACTGCCGAACAAATTCATCGCCGGGTTCGGCAAATTCATCCCGCGCGCTACATTGTTGCGCATGGTGCACGGCCTGCAATCGCCGGCATGAACTGGCGTGCGCAATTCGCGGCGATTTTGTTGGCGGGCTGCGCTTCGACGCAAGCGATAGAGGAGCGTGAGCCCCCGCTGCCACAGGTGATGCTGGACATCGCGCTGGCGGAGTCGAGTGGCGATGACGGCGGGGCGCGCGCGCAGTATCTCGCCATGCTCGGACGCGAGGACATGTTCGAGCAGCCGACGCTCGAAATCTGCGCGCCGCTGCAGCGCGAAGGCGCGAACGTCGATCCCGTCGAAGAGATCGCTCGCCTTGCCATCGGTCGTCGCGTTGTGATCATCAATGAGGCGCATGAGCGACCGCAGCATCGCGTCTTCATCGCCGATCTTGCCTCGCGCTTGCACCGCGATGGATTCACGATCTACGCGGCCGAGACGTTCCTCCCAGACGTTCGCGCCGTACGTCCCTGGCCAAGCATCTCCGACGGCACGTACTCACGCGAGCCGACTTTCGGGGGGCTGCTGCGCCGGATGCGCGGTCTGGACTATCGCTTTGTGGACTACGAGGACTTTTCACCCTCTCCGCCCTCGGAAGATGGTGATTGGCGCGCCAGCATTGCGCGCCGCGAGTCCATCCAGGCGGCAAACCTTCAACGTATCCTGGAGGAAAGCCCTGACGCGCGCCTCTTTGTTCATGTCGGTCACACTCACGTGCTTGAGCAGCCGGACAGCCAAGGCAACGTCTGGATGGCGCAACGGCTCAGGGAAGCTACCGGCGTCGATCCGCTCACCATCGATCAAACGCGTTACACATCTGGCGCCGACGACTTCACGCTCTGCGATCCGGCACATACCAACAGGCGCGTCGACTATCGCATCGGCGCACCCGTGCTGAGGTTCGAGAACGGCCGCCCTCTCTGGCGCCAACGCGAAGGGCAATGGCCAATCGCGGTACCCAGGCAACTGATAGCGCCAAATCTCAACACGGTCATTGAAGCGAGGCTCATAAGCGAGCCGGACACAGCCGTGCCGGTCGATCGCCTGCTGCTCCGCCCCGGCGAGACGCTGTCGCTTTTGCTCGCCCCGGGCCACTATCGCATCGAGAGCTGGACGAAGGAGCATGGCTATTCGGGGCCGGTAGAGATCAACCTTGATTGACCCAAGACTTTGCTGCCCGCCTTGCCATCGCTACACTTCCGACAAGGAGCCACCCATGAGCCTCACCGGCGCCTACGACGACAACAACCTCTTCGCCAAAATCCTGCGCGGCGAAATTCCGAGCGTGAAGGTTTACGAGGATGAAGAAGTCCTCGCGTTCATGGACATTTTCCCGCAAGCACGCGGGCATGTGCTGGTGGTTCCGAAAAACGTGCGTGCGCGCAATTTCCTGGAGCTGCCGGCCGAAAAGGTCGCACCGCTGATGGCGCGTGTGCACAAGCTGACGATCGCGACCGCGAAGGCGCTCAACCCCGACGGGATCACTGTCACCCAGTTCAACGGCGCGCCGGCAGGGCAGACCATCTTCCACCTGCACTTCCACATCATCCCGCGCTACGAGGGCGTGCGGCTCGCCGGCCATGGCCACAGCAACAAGGCCGACATCGCCGAGTTGGAAGCGATCGCGGCGCAAATCGCAGCGGCGCTGTGATCGTTCGCTTCACCCGCCTGTCGCCCACCCACCATCGCTTCGAAGCCATTCGCGCCGACGGCTCGCGCGAAGTGCGCGAGCTCGAGAGCCGCAGTCTGCTGCTACATGATTTTGTGCATCTGGCGCTCGAGAGCGAGGGCGGACTTTCGGCTGGCTTCTACGGCACGCTGGCGCGTGGCGGCGCCTACGATGCGCCGAGGCCAGACAGCGAAGCCATGGCGATCGAGGCGGTCGTCGGCCCGCTGCAAGGCGCGCTCAAAGGCGAGGTCGACCCGGACGCGTTCGTAGCGCGTTTGCGCGCGGTGAAAGTCAGCATCGGCGAAGCCGCGCCGGCATGGCTGACGCCAGAGCTAATCGCGCGCACGATGGAGCGACTGCGTCAGCTGCAAGGGCAATGGCGCGCAACACCGTTCGGTGAGACGATGGAAGTCAGGTTCGCGCTTTAAAGCGTACGCCCATGGGCTCAGTCGGCGCACAAGCCAGGCGCCACGCTTTCGACAGCGCGCGCGTCGGCGTAAGTCTTCTCAACAATCAGGTAGCGCATCGTTTGGCCGCCGATATTCAGCGCCGCATGGCGAATTTCAACGTCGTTCGAGAACGTTGTCCCGGCTCGAACCGGGCGGTCGACCGCGCCCTCCGCAGTGGTGATGCGCATTACGCTCTCGCCTTCGAGCACGTAGCCAAAGTGAGGCGGGTGATAGTGCATCTCGTGGCCCACGCCCGGCGGGAAGGTACAGCGAAGCACGCGGATTTGCGCATCCTCCTGGAGCAACTCGCACACCCGCTCGCCCTGCCAACCGGCACAGAGCGCCATCGGCAGCGGCGCGGTTTGCGCGGAGGCGCTGGCGCAAGCGGCGAACGTCAGCGCCGCGACGAGCGGTGTCCTCACGCCTTTTCCGGCCGCTTGCCGAACGAAAGCAGCCCGCGGCTCTCCTGGTGGTAGCTGAACTTCAGCTGCTCCTTGTCGTTCGGATCGATGTCGATCTTGACGATGCCGCCGTCCTTGAGCTTGCCAAACAGAAGCTCATCGGCCATCGGCTTCTTGACCTTCTCCTGGATGAGCCGCGCCAGCGGCCGGGCGCCGAAGCTTTCATCATAGCCGCGCTTG
>CAYRHK010000058.1:0-11224 GCA_964423825.1 uncultured Terricaulis sp.
GCGAGGTGCCGCAAACCGAGCACATCGCGTTTTACGTCGGTGGCGCGACGTTGTTTGCGGCGATCGCGTGGAGCATCCTCACCACGAAGGAATATTCCCCAGAGCAGATCGCAGACTTCGAAGCGTCGCGCGTCAAGCAAGGCGGCGCCACAACGCCGGTCGCAATGCGCAGCGCCAGCGCGTTCTACGTCGGCGGCCTTATTTGGCTCGCGCTCGGCGCGGCATTCGCCGCCTTCGTGTGGGCAGCGCGCCAAAACCCGCGACCGGAAGCGCTCTCGTTTCTGGGCGCAGCGGAGCTGAGACAAGACCTTTACGTTCTCGCCGGGCTAATCGCGGGTTTCGGCATCATTCAACTCGTCGCCGGCGCCATGCGCGGGAGCGCCGCCGACAACAACGGCTTCATGGAAGTGGTCGGCGACCTTTTCGCCATGCCGCGCACGATGCGTCAACTCGCGGTGGTACAATTCTTTACATGGTTCGGTCTGTTCGCGATGTGGATCTACGGCACACCCGCCGTGGCTGAACATCATTACGGCGCCACAGACGCAGCGTCCGCAGCCTATCAGGAAGCAGGCAATTGGTGGGGCGTGCTTGGCTCGGTGCGCAACGGCGTGGCTGCCGCTGGCGCGCTCGCGATCATCTGGCTGGCCTCTCGCCTCGATCGCCGCGTCCTGCACGCGACGTGCCTTGTCCTTGGCGCTGTTGGTTTCGCGGCGATGATCCTGCTGCGCGATCCCAATATCCTTTGGGCGCCGATGATTGGCGTTGGGATAGCGTGGGCGGCGATCGTGTCGGTGCCCTACGCTATACTGTCGGGCTCTGTGCCGGCGCAGAAGATGGGCGTCTACATGGGCATCTTCAACATATTCATTGTGGTCCCGCAATTGGCGGCTGCGACCTTGCTCGGTTTCCTATTGCGCACCTTCTTCCACAACGAAGCGATCTGGGCGTTCGCGATCGCCGGAACCTCGTTTGCGATCGCCGCACTCGCCGTGTTGCTCGTCCGCGATGCGCCGGAAGACGCCTCGCCCGCGCCGCTAGGAGCATGAGGCCATGCGAAAGCACACTTTCGCACTACTCGCGGTTCTGATCCTTGGCAATTGCGCGCCGCCGGCGGCAGTCGACCCATACGAACCGCGCCCTTACGTCGAGCTCACGCATCCGGAGTGGGCGCGCGATGCCGTGATCTACCAGATCAACACGCGCCAGTTCACGCCTGAGGGCACGTTCAACGCGGCGCGCGCCCAGCTGCCGCGTCTGCGCGAACTCGGCGTCGACATTCTGTGGCTGATGCCGATCCATGAAATCGGCGTGCAGAACCGCAAGGGCACGCTCGGCAGTCCCTACTCCGTGCGCGACTATTATAGCGTCAATCCTGAATTCGGCACGCTGGATGATTTGAAGGCATTCGTTGACGAAGCCCACCGTCTCGACATGCACGTGATCCTCGACTGGGTGGGCAATCATACCGCCTGGGACAACCCGCTCGTGACCGAGCATCCAGAGTGGTACGACCGCGACTGGCAGGGCAATTTCCACCCAACGCCATGGTGGGATTGGTCCGACATCATCGATCTCAACTACGACGAGCCCGGCCTTCGCCAATACATGACCGAAGCGATGGTCTATTGGGTGCGCGAAGTCGGCGTTGACGGCTACCGCGCCGACGTTGCGGGCTACGTGCCGCTCGACTTCTGGGAGAATGCCCGGCGCGAGCTTGATGCGATCAAGCCCGTGTTCATGCTGGCGGAGTTCGACCAGCGCGATGTCCACGCACGCGCCTTCGACGCCACTTATGCCTGGGCTTGGAACAACTCCATGCATGATGTCGCGATGGGCCGAGCCGATGTCGGTGCCCTCTTCGGCTACTACTCGGGCAACGAAAGCGCATGGCCCGAAGACGCCTATCGCATGGTGTACACTAGCAATCACGATCAGAACGCTTGGGAAGCCACCGAGTTCGAACGCTTCGGCGCCGGCGTCGAAGCCGCCATTGTGCTTCAGTTTGTCGGCGAAGGCATTCCCTCGATCTACAACGGCCAGGAAGCGGGCAACGAGGAGCGGCTTGAGTTCTTCGAGCGCGAGCCGATCCAATGGCGCGAGCATCCACACGGGAACCTTCTCCGCCGCTTGATCGCGCTCAAGCACGACAACCCCGCGCTCTGGAACGGCGCCTCGGGCGGGCGCATGATCCCGGTGGTCAATAGCGCACCGCAACGTGTGCTGAGCTTCGTACGCCGACAGGGCGACAACGTCGTGTTCGCAGTGCTGAATTTATCGCCGTCTCGGCAACGCATAACCTTCACGCAGGGCCCTCATCACGGCAGTTACCGCGAGTACTTCAGCGACGTCGCCGCGACATTCGACGCCGCGACTGAGTTAGATCTGCCCGCCTGGTCGTATCGCGTTTATGTTAGGCGCAATTCGCGATGACGAACGCAGTACACGCCAACGAGGAAATCCTCGCCTCGATCCTGATCCAGGTCACGATCGTGATCTTGGTTGCGAGGCTCGCTGGTGCGGCGGCCGCAGCGCTCAGGCAACCGCGCGCGGTGGGCGAAATCGTCGCTGGATTGATGCTCGGGCCATCGCTCTTTGGGCACTTTTTCCCCGAAGCGGCGGTCGCGCTGTTCCCTGCCGACGCGGCTCAGGCGATGTGGATGCTCGCCCAGATCGGCCTCATCCTATTGATGTTCCAAATAGGCAGTGATTTCGAGTTCCAGCATCTCAAGGCCGGCGCCAATCGCAAGGCGGTGGCCTTCGTTGCTCTCTCGAGCGTGACCGTTCCCCTTGCTGTGGGCTTCGCAATCGGTCAGGCAGCGGCCCCGATCCTTGCACCCGAAGTCGATGCGTTGGGGTTCAGCCTATTCATGGCCGTGGCAATGGCGATCACGGCTGTTCCGATCCTGGGGCGCATTCTGGCGGAGTACGGCATGACGAGGACAGAGGTCGGGGTCATCGCCATCACGGCGGCGGCGGGAAACGACGTCGTCGGCTGGGTGCTGCTGGCGGTGATTGCGGCGATTGTCTCAGCGGGATTCTCCGCTGGCGCGTTCGGACTTCAACTCGTGGGGCTCGCTGCACTGATGGTCGGGCTTTGGTTTCTGGGGCGCCCTTTCGCATCCTGGCTGGTGAAGACCTTTCCCACGCGCGCGCTGCAAATGCCGCCCGCGCTGATCGCCTGCGTTATCGGGCTCATGTTCACCGTTGGCGTCGCCACACAGCGTTTGGGCATTTTCACGATCTTCGGCGGCTTCCTGGTCGGGCTGCTGTTCCACCAGCACACGGTATTCGTAGAAGCGTGGCGCAAGACCGTCGGTCAGTTCGTGCTGGTCTTTTTCCTCCCGATCTTCTTCACGCTTACCGGATTGCGCACCAACATGCTCGGACTGGACACCGCGGCGGAATGGGGGTGGTGCGCGGCGATCTTCGCAGCTTCGGTGATCAGCAAGGTCGTGCCTGTCTACTTCGCCGCGCGTGCGGCGGGCCTGCGCCACGACGAATCCACCGCGCTTGGTGTTTTGATGAACACACGGGCGCTCATGGAGCTCATTGTGCTCAACATCGGCCTCAGCATGGGCGTCATTCCACAAGACGTGTTCACGATGCTGGTGATTATGGCGGTTGGCACAACACTGATGACAGGGCCGCTGCTCAACGTCATTCCGTTCGCCACAAAGAGCCGTCAGCCTCATGCAGCATGAATTGGGCCCCCGCGCGCTCAACAGCATCCTCATCGTCGGCGGCGGCTCCGCGGGCTGGATGAGCGCTGCGGCGATCGCTCACGCGACACGAGGCGCCTGCGGCGTGACAGTCATCGAATCGGATGAAATCGGCATCGTCGGCGTCGGCGAGGCCACCATCCCCCCGATCAAGCTGTTCAATCAAACACTCGGCATAGACGAGGTTGCGTTTGTAAAGGCGACGCAAGGTTCATTCAAACTCGGCATCGAGTTCGTGGATTGGGCCCGGTTGGGCAATCGCTACTTCCATCCCTTCGGAAAATATGGCGTGGAGTTCGATGCAGCGCCCGTCCATCATTTCTGGCTGCGCGCACGCGTCGAAGGCGATGAAACGCCGTGGCAAGACTATTCAATGGCGTGGGTTGCGGCGCGCGAAAACAAGTTCGACCGCCCCACCCGAGACCCGCGGCTAATCCAGTCGACTTTCGACTACGCCTATCACTTCGACGCATCGCTCTACGCCAAATTTCTGCGCGCGTATGCTGAGCAGCGCGGCGTCACCCGCGTTGAGGGGCGCATCACGGCAGTCAACCTGCACGCGGAGACCGGCGCCATCCGCGGCGTGGAGTTGGCGGATGGGCGCAAGTTCGAAGCGGACTTCTTTGTCGACTGTTCCGGTTTCCGCGCGCTACTGATCGAAGACGCCCTCAAAACCGGTTACGAAGACTGGACGCATTGGCTCCCCTGTGACCGCGCCGTGGCCGTCCCTTGCGCGCGCGAGGGTGCGTTCACGCCCTATACGCGATCAACCGCCCGCGCAGCGGGTTGGCAGTGGCGGATTCCCTTGCAGCATCGGGTGGGCAACGGGCATGTCTACTCTAGTCAATTCATTGACGACGATGCGGCGGAGCGCGTGCTGCTCGCCAACCTCGAGAGCGATCCGCTCGCGCCGCCGCGACGGCTGCGCTTCGTTACCGGCCGGCGCAAGCTCCACTGGAACAAGAACTGCGTGGCCATCGGATTGGCTTCCGGGTTCTTAGAGCCGCTCGAGTCCACCAGCATCCACCTGATCCAGAGCGGCATCACGCGCTTCCTCGCCCTCTTTCCTGGCCGCGAGCCCAATCCTGTCAGCGTGGCTGAGTACAACCGGCTGACCCAGATCGAGTTCGAGCGCGTCCGCGATTTCATCATACTGCACTACCACGCGAGCACTCGCGACGATTCCGAACTTTGGCGCTACACCGAGACGATGACCATCCCCGATGGCCTCGCCTACAAGCTTGAGCAGTTCTCACGCGCTGGGAACATTGTCAGCGACGGTTTGGAGCTCTTCCAAAACCCCAGCTGGCTGGCGGTGTTCATCGGACAAGGGGTAATTCCGGAACGCTACGCGCCGTTGGTGGACTTGCGCAGTTCCGAGGAGTTCAGGCGCTATCTGGAAAGCCTGCGCCGCACCATGGGCCAGGCGGCCGGGGCCATGCCAACACACCAAGAATTCATCGACAAGAATTGCCGCGCTGCGGCGATGTAAAAAGGGGGAGACGGGCTATGAGCGGATCGACGGTGCAGTTTGCGACGCTCGACTGGGTCGTGGTGGGCGCCTATTTCGCGGTGCTCGCAGGGATCGCGATCTGGGTCGCAATGATGCGCGAGAAGACCACGACCGACTACTTCCTCGCAAGCCGCAACGCCGGCTGGTTCTTGATCGGCACCTCGATCTTTGCCTCCAACATCGGCGCCGAGCATCTCGTGGGCCTTGCCGGCTCCGGCGCCGGTTCGGGCATGGCCTACGCGCATTGGGAGCTGCACTCGTATCTTTGCATTGTGCTCGGCTGGATTTTCGCGCCGTTCTACCTGCGCTCAAACGTGTTCACGACGCCCGAGTTCCTGGAGAAGCGCTACACGCCGGGCACACGCACGGCGCTCTCGCTCATCTTTCTGATCAGCTACATTCTCACGAAGGCGTCGGTCACAATCTATGCCGGCGCCATCACGATCAAAACCATCTTAGGCTTCGACACCATCGACATCCCTGGGCTCGGTGATGTGGACTTCTTCTGGGTTGCGGCGTTCTCGCTCGTCGTGATCACCGGCGCCTACACCATCGTGGGCGGCATGAAGGCGGTGCTTTGGACCGAAGGCATTCAGGCGCCCCTGCTGCTGATCGGTTCGGTGGTGATCCTCATTGTTGGGCTCGATCGCATTGGCGGCATGGACGCTTTGCGCGCAGCCAACGCCGACACGATCTCCATGTGGCGCCCGCTATCGACAACGGCGGAGACCCAAGGTTTTCCGGGCTTTCTGTTCGATCCCAGCGACACGCCATGGCTCGGCGTGATGCTCGCTTCGCCGATCCTGGGTCTCTGGTATTGGTGCACCGACCAGTACATCGTGCAGCGTATTCTGGCGGCCAAGAACCTCACCGAGGCGCGCCGGGGCGCCATCTTCGCGGGCTATCTCAAGCTCTTCCCGGTGTTCATTTTCCTCATCCCGGGGATGATCGCGATTACGCTCCAACAACAAGGCGCGCCCGGCTTCGCCGAGATGACGAGCCCAGACCAAGCCTTCCCGCTCCTTGCATCCTACCTTCTTCCAGAGGGGCTGCGCGGGCTGGTGCTCGCTGGCATGTTGGCAGCGCTGATGAGTTCCTTGGCTTCGCTGTTTAATTCGACGGCGACGCTCTTCACCGTCGACTTCTACAAGCGCATACGGCCGCAATCGTCCGAGGGGCATCTTGTGACTGTCGGACGCATCGCGACGGTCGTCGTTGTGGGGCTCGGCATCGCCTGGATACCGATCTTGCTGCAGATCTCCGACGGGCAGTTGTACGCCGCGCTGCAACTGGTGCAGGCGTTGATCGCACCGGCGATCGCCGCCGTGTTCGTGCTCGGCATCGCCTCCAAGCACGTATCGCCGATTTCCGGCCTCGTGGGCTTGATCAGCGGTTTCGTCATCGGCATGACGCGCCTCTTCCTGCAAACCAGCAGTGACGCGGGCGCGACTTACTCCGGCGCTGTGCAGACATTCGTCGACATCAACTGGCTCTACTTCGCGTTTCTGCTGTTTGTGTTCACCTGCCTTGTCATTATGACCGTGAGTGCGTTCACGCCCAAGGCCGATCCAGCCAAACTCGCGGGTCTCACACGCGATACGGTGACGCCGGAGCAGAAGGCAGAAGTGCGCGCGAGTTACGGGGTATGGGACATCGCTCACTCGCTGGCCATTCTCGCGATCATAGCCGGGGTGTACATCTACTTCTGGTAAGGAGCGACGCCGCCCATGGAGATCGTAACGGCCGACATTGGCGGCACGCATGCTCGCTTTGCCACTGCCACGCTCGAGAACGGCCGCGTCACCGCGCTGGCTTCGGAACTCGTGCTGAAGACGGCGCAGTACGCGAGTCTGCAAACGGCGTGGGAAGCTTACGGCGCTCACGTCGGCAGACCCTTGCCACGAGCGGCGGGGGTTGCGGTGGCCTGCCCGATCCAAGGTGATGTGCTCAAGTTCACCAACAGCCCGTGGATCATTCGGGTGTCAGCGCTGAAGCAGCAACTTGGCTTAGACGATCTGACGCTCGTCAATGACTTCGCGGCCGTCGGCCATGCCGTAGCCAATTTCGAGGACGCGCAGTTCCGGCATGTCTGCGGGCCCGAGGCGCCGCTCCCGATAGACGGCGTGATCAGCGTGGTTGGCCCTGGCACGGGGCTTGGCGTGTCGCAAATTGTGCGCCACCGCGGCGGTTACGAGGTGATCAGCACCGAAGGAGGACACATCAGCTTCGCCCCGTTCGATCGCCTTGAAGACCAAATTCTCTCGCACCTACGTCAACGCTACTTGCGCGTCTCGGCCGAGCGGCTGATTTCGGGGCCAGGCCTCGCCAACCTCTACGCGGCGCTCGCGGCGATTGAGCAGCGACCAGCGCATATCACGAACGACAAGTCTTTGTGGGACGCAGCTCTCAGCGGCGAGGACACATTGGCCGGCGCCGCGCTGGAGCGCTTTTGCCTGTGTCTGGGCGTGTATGCTGGCGACATCGCCTTGGCCCAGGGCGCGAGCGCCGTGGTGATCGCGGGCGGCTTGGGGCTCCGAATCGCCGATCTCCTCGCCACATCCGGGTTCCCGCAGCGCTTCGTCGCCAAGGGGCGGTTCGAGTCCATGATGTCGGCGATGCCGGTTAAGCTAATCACCCACCCGCAGCCCGGCCTTTTTGGCGCGGCGGCGGCTTTCGTTTGGTCACATGCGACGCAAGCATCCGGTTGAGCTTGCGACAACGCGGACCAGGTTTGGGTGTTGAATTCAGCTGGGGAGCCCAATACCCTCTCGGTTTGTAGGGTACGAATTAGAGGGGCGTCATGCGATCGATACTGGGCGGCACAATTTTCGCTGTTGCGTTGACGTTCGCCGCATGTTCGCCGGCACAGGACAAGGCTGGCGACGGTCCGGCGCCTGAGACGGTGAGTGCGCCTGCTGAACCCGCGGACGTCACTGAGGCGCCAGCCCCCTCCGCTTCTATGGTGGCGCTTAACATCACTGACGCCGCTGGGGGCCAAATGTCTGGAGACCCTGCGCGTGGGGCGCGAATATTCGCTCAATGCGCAAGTTGCCATTCGATCGAGGAAGGCATGAACCGCGTCGGTCCCTCCTTGCACGGGATTGTCGGGCGCGCCGCCGGCACTGTCGTGGGCTTCCGCTATTCGGACGCTAATCGCGCATCGGGGGTCACCTGGAGTGAACAGGAATTGTTCGGCTATCTGGAAAATCCCCGAGCTCGGATTCCAGGAACCACCATGGCGTTCGCCGGCATTCGCAACGCTCAGCAGCGCGCCGATCTGATTGCCTATTTGAGGCAGCCGGCGTCGGACTAGGCGCTGCGGTTGCTTTTTCCCGTTCCGCTAAATCAAGGCGGGGCATCGACCAGTCCCTAACTCGCATGTAACGTGTGGCCGCGAGCTTCTGTCACCGGCGAACCGATGCATGAATGAGAAAGTTCGGGCAGCAGCGCCCCCGCCCCCCCTGGTCAGCTTGAGTGTTGGCGTTACAGGTCATCGGGCGTCGCATCAAAGCCTTCGGGGCAACGTGGGCGCGATTGAAGCTGCGCTTGCAGGCGTGCTTGATCTCATTGCCGCAGAAGTCAGACGCAGGTTGCCGCCTCGCGAGGGGTGCGTGCGGCTCCATTCGATGTTGGCGGACGGGGTCGATCAGCTGGCCGCGCGCGAGGCCCAGCGCCGAGGCTGGAACCTTGTTACGCCCTTGCCCTTCGGAGCCGCCTTGAACTGCGCGATAAATGCGCGACCAAGTACAGTTGCGGATGCCCAAGCGCTGCTCGCTGGGTCCAGCCCCGCGGACCAGGCCGTAGCCGCCCGTGCTACGGCGATCCGCGAGTGCCAAGCCCAAGCGTTGGCGTTCGAATTGGCTGAGCGCGATGCAGAGATAGAAGCGCGGTTTGTAGCTGCACTCGATCCAGACGCTCCCGAGATCACCCGCGCCGAGCTGAATGCAATCGTTTCCGCACGCGTGGCCTTGGCCGCGCGGCTGGTCATCGAGCAATCGGATCTCATCATCGCGATATGGGATGGCGCTCAGGCCAGTCTGGTGGGCGGGACCGGCCATACCATCTACACGGCGCTAAGTATGGGCGCCGGCGTTATCTGGATCAACCCGAGCGCGCCGGACGACTGGCGTGTCCTGAGATCTCAAGAGGTGTTGTTGGCGTTGGCGGCGCCATCCTCGGAAGACGAAAGAGTGGCGCAAATCAATGAACTCGTGCGCGAAGCTCTCGAGCCAATGGTCGCGCGCGAAAGGAAGCACGCGCATCGTCACGCTGACCATGCTGGCATGAAGGCGCTGGACGCGTCGGAGTGGCGTTCGAGAAGCAGTCCGCTGTGGCATGCCTATCGCCGCATCGAGGCGATATTCGGAGGCGGCAAAAACGAGAATCCGTACCGGAGTTTGCGCCAAAGTTACGAGCCCCCCGACCGCATCGCCGCGGGTTCTGGCGCACAGGTGCTGACGCACGCCCGCAACGCGCCCGGCGCGGATCGCAGCTTCGTTGACCAGGTGGCGACTCTGGTGCTGCCGAAGTTTGCCTGGGCGGACGGTATTTCGTCGCGGCTGTCCGATATTTATCGAAGCGGCATGGTGATCAATTTTGTCCTCTCGGCGCTGGCGATCGTTGGGGGCATAGCCTATTTCCCTTTTGCTGACTCACAGGCGAAGTGGGCGTTCGCGCTTTTCGAATTTGTTCTCTTGGGCGCGATCCTTGTTATCACCCATCTCGGGCAGCGCCGGGGCTGGCACAGCCGCTGGTTCGAGACGCGGCGTGCAGCCGAATACCTGCGCCACGCTCCTATTCTGCTCGCGCTAGGCGCCGCCAGGCCGCCTGGACGTTGGCCGCGCGGCGCTGAGACATCTTGGCCGGAATGGTATGCGCGACAAGCATTGCGTGAAGTCGGTTTGCCGCGAATTCGGGTGACGGGCGATTATCTTCGCCATTGCCTGGGCAACTTGCTCGACCGCCATATCATTCAACAACGCGATTATCATCACGCCAAGGCGCAGCGGCTGACCAATGTGCACTACAACCTCGATCGGCTTTCGGAACTCCTGTTCCAGGTCGCGGTGGGCGCGGTTGCACTCTACCTCGTGCTGCAATTGGGTCCCCTTTTGCACGTCCTGGAGGGACACGCGCTTGAGCGCACTGCGAAAGTCTTCACGTTTCTCGGCGTGCTTTTTCCAACCTTTGGCGGGGCGATCGCCGGCATCAGGTACTTCGGGGATTTCGAGCGGTTTGCAGCGATCTCTGAGGTGACTGCTCAGAAGCTCGACGCCGTGCACGCGCGTGTCGCCCTGCTCTTGGTTGCGCCCGCGTCGAAACTCGACTACCAGGCGGTCGCCGAGCTTGCCCATGCTGCAGACGACATTGTCGTAAGCGAGATCGAAAACTGGCAAGCGGTTTTCGGCGGCAAGCAAATCACCGTGCCGGTGTAGCGGAGATGAGCGAAGCCGACGGCAACGCGGATGGGATCCCCGCTTCACGCTATCGCGCCTTCATCAGCTATTCCTGGCAAGACAAGGTCTGGGGCGAACGCATACACCGCTGGCTCGAGAGCTACCGCGCGCCCGAGGGCGGTGGCGACAATCTTGGCGAGTCTCGGCGGCTGGGGAAGTTCTTCCGCGATGATGAGGACATGGCCGCCGCTGGCGATATAGGCGCCATCGTGCGCAGCGCCATAGATTCCTCGCAGCATCTTATCGTGGTCTGCTCACCAAGAGCGGCGCGTTCGCGATGGATTCAAGCGGAGATCGAGCATTTCAAACAACACAGGCCAAACGGACAAATTTTCGCGCTGATTGTCGACGGCCAACCCAATGCGACAGACGCCGAGCTGGAGTGCTTCCCCGCCGCGCTCAGGGTCTCGTACGATCCACTCGACGCCAATTCGATGCCAATCGAGCCAGTAGGCATCGATCTGCGTCGCGACGGTCGCGACAGAGCGTGCGCACGGCTCGCGGCGGGTTTGCTGGGCGTCAATTTCGATGAC
>CAYRHK010000059.1:0-11169 GCA_964423825.1 uncultured Terricaulis sp.
CGGGTGCGCCGGCGCGATTGTTGGTGGCGTTCACGTTGACGGTGTCGTGGCCAGACAACACCATCGGCCAGTGATAATCGTAGTACTGACCGGGGAAGAAGAAGGCGTTCGCGAACCCGTCGCTTTCGCCGGGATTATGCCCATTATGCTGGTGCGTTGTGATGGTGTGGGCGCCGAAGCCATTGTTGGCGGCGAAATCAACCGGCAACGCGTTGTAGTTCCGGAATAGGATTGGCTCGCCATAGCGCGCCATCAGCAGTTTCGGCGGCATGGTGCCATCGAACGTCCACACCGAGTTGGGTTGCTGAACTGGGAAATTCGGGTGGAAGCGCACACTGACGCCGCGCGTAGTGCCGCCGCGATAATAAAGCCCGCCATTGCGGCGGAACTCGCCGAGCGCGTACCGGTGACGTTGCCATGGATCGCGCAACCCATTGTTGACGCGCGATCCGGTGACAGCGGTTTGAAAGTAGACGCGCGGCAGGAACTCATCCCAGCGTTGATGCGCGAACCACTCGCCGGGCGGGCGCCCCTCAACCGCGCTCGTCGCCAACGGGCGCACGCAATTGCCGATCATGGCGGCCCAATAATTGGGCCGGCTTGTATTGGCTTCGCGGGTTGGCAGCGGAGAGAGCGGCTGGCGTAAAAACGCATCGAGCGCCGCACCGGTTGGAGCGCCTTGGCACGACGAAGCGGGTGGCAGCGGCGCGCACGTAGGACAGTCGCTGGTCGGCATGGGCTGCGTGCCGAACTCTTCAAACAGCAAGACTGGCTGCGTCCACGGTTGAGCGCCGAACGTGGGGCTTGCCGGTGCGCCAGTGGGGATGTCGAACCCACCCCCGTCGTCCTGCGCCCACGCCGCTCCAGAAGCGCCAAGCGCGAACGACAAACAAAGAGCGCGAACACCCTTCAACGCGGCCATGTGCACCCCCAACACAGTGCGGACGACGCACTGTCAAACTTCCAGGTGGAGCACAATTAATGGAATAAGACGCGTGCCTACGAACCGCGATTCTCCCGTTTGGGGAGTAAAATCGAGAACGCACGCATGGGGCGGTGCGACAGCCGCACCTCCTAGCTCAGCGCCAGCCGTTCGCAATCAAAGCCTGCTCTGCATCCCGGTCGAGCACCGAGACTTCGCCCATCGCCGCGATCGCGGCGTCCACAGGCGAGGTCGAGCCGGCGACGGTGTAGCTTTCGTCCGATTCAGCCTCCGCTATCGCCTGCACCCGAGTCCGCCAGCCGTCAGTCTCCAGGCAGGCGAGCGACTCTATCGTCTCGGCCACAGCCCTCAGCTCATACTGCCTGCAAAGCTCGCCGCTTTCGGCGCGCACGCTGAAGCCCACTGCCATCTCACCGCTGGCAACGTGAACGCGCTCTCCGCTCGGTATCGTGTCAAGGGCGCGCCGAATGTCGGGGCTGAGCGCAAATAGCCCCAACTCTGCGCCACTCGGCGCCAGGGACTGTCCCGCGATCACCCCCATCACGCACGCCGCCGCAAGCGCCGCAGCTTGTACGAAAACGCGATTGAACCGGGGCGCGGCCGCCGCGCCAGCGCCGCTCACCAACATGGCTAAAACCGCATCGTTGGGCGAAGTCGCTTGTTGGGGGAGCGCTCGGCGCAGCACCTCGTCAGTCCGGCGAAGACGCCGAAGCCGCTCGCCGACAGCTGCATCCGCCTCCATATGACGTTCGACCAGCGCTCTTTGTTCGGGCTCTAACTCGCCATCCAGATACGCGCCCAGCATCTCGTCGCTAAACATCACGCTTCTTCCTCATGGGCGTCACGACGCCGCCCTGTTGCAGCGATCCAGCCAAGCTTGCCCGCGCGCGCGACAGCCTGCTCATCACGGTCCCGATCGGAACGCCAAGCGTTTCCGCGGCTGCCGCGTACGAATACCCTTCCAGCACGATCAGCGTCATTACCGCTCGTTGCTCGCTTGGCAACGTATCGAACGCTTCGCGCACCGCGCGCAATTCATCGTTGGCTTCAGCGGTGACCCGCCCGTCCTCTCCGGCGATCTCTAAGTCCGCCACATCAACCTCTGCCGCCCTGGCTCGCACGCGCCGCGCATCGATCCATAGGTTTTGCATGATCTTGAACATCCAGGAATCGAGCCGGCGGCTATCGTCGAAACTCTCAGCTTTCGACAACGCCCGCTCGACACTGGCTTGCAACAGATCTTCCCCAGCTTCGCGCTGCCCAGCCAACGCGAACGCGAACCGCCGCAGTCGTGGCAGAAGCGCCACGAGTTGCGCCCTCAGCGCTGCGTCCTTTGACATCGTCGTTCCCACTACGACCGGGTCTCGCAAATATTCCCCAACCAGCGCGTTTTCTCCAGAAAACTCGCGTGGTAGTAACTTAACCATGCCACGAGCATGGCGACTCTTTGTTTCCCTCTTGGGGAGTGCGCTGTTCGCTGCCTCCCTTGGGCCCGCATTCGCCTCATCCGGCCCGGGTGGAGGCGACGACCTTGATGACGCAATCGAGGCCAATGACGACGACTTCGACGACGATTACGACGACGCTGAGGACGATGATGTTGATGACGATGATCGCGATGAACTATCAGACGATGATGGCGACCGTTCGGGCTCCAACAGCGGCTCGTCCAACGACGGTGACAATTCAGGTTCTGGTTCGAGCAATTCCGGCCGAGACAATGACCATGATCGCGCCGAGCTAAGCACGCACCCTGCAATTCTATACGCCATCACCGAGAGCCCCGACGGCGACGAGGTCATCGAGCGCGAATACCTTTGGGAAGCGCCAACCCGAGCGCTGCGCGCAGCCGAGCAAGAGGGTTTCGTTGTCCTGTCGCGCACGCGCCTAGAGGCGCTCGACATCAATCTCGTGCGCCTCAGAGCCCCAGACCGGTTGAGCGGAACTCGCGCCATAGCCACCCTGCGGCGCCTGGCGCCCGGCGCCGTTGTCGCCCCACATCACATCTACCGAGCGACGGGCGCCGTCGCCATCGCTTCCAGCGCCGTTGCCTTGGCGCCTGCCTCAGGGCTGAACCACGTCCTCGGCGTCATCGACACTGGCGTCCATATCGACCGCCTGCCAACTTCCAGCGCCTTGCTCACCCATCGCCGCGCTGGCGGCGGCGCGCCGCGGCCACGCGACCATGGTTCGCTCGTTGCCTCGATAGCGATTGCAAGAGGCGCGCGCGTTCACGTTTTTGATGTCTTCTCCGAAGGCGCTGATGGCTCGCTCATCGCACCTGCCGCAAACATCGCCGAGGCAATCGATTGGATGGTCGCGCATGACGTTGCGGTTATCAACATAAGCATCCAAGGCCCCGACAACCCGGTTCTCAATGATGTCATTCGTCGCGCCACTGCCCGGGGTCACCTCATCGTGGCCGCCGCCGGCAACAATGGCCCCTTCGCCCGTCCATCGTTCCCCGCCGCCTTCGAAGGCGCGATCGCAGTGACCGCTATCGATGTCGACAATCGCCCATATATCCGCGCCAATCGCGGGGACTACATCGACTTCGCCGCCGAGGGCGTCGACCTGCCTGTTCAACTGAACGATAGCGCCGTGGTCGCGACCGGAACCTCCTTCGCCGCCCCAGTTGTAGCGGCGCACCTCGCTCAACTCATGCCGTCGCCGTCCCCTCAAGGCGCCGCGCAAGCGTTGACTGCACTGCGCCGCAATGTCGTCGATCTCGGCGCCCCAGGACGCGATCCGATTTACGGTTGGGGCGCGGTCCCCGACTGAGGCGCTTCCGGCGTCAGCACCGTTGGACCCGGCTCCACAGGCGCCGGCGCAACTGGCGCCGGCGAACTGGCGACGGGCGAGGGCGCCGCAGCCAGCGGCGCATCGTTAGCCTCCTCGTTGACCCGCAATGCGTGGCTGCGCGGCGCCGCGAACGGAACCCGCCACGGGTAAAGCGTGTAAACTTGTGTCCCGCGCCGCCTCAATGTGCGGTTCACTTCGCTCGTCATGGCGTCGGTGAGATTGGCGATGTCTTCGTCGCTGCGCACGATGTACGGCGTCACCAGAATTACCAATTCCACCTTGTCGCCGGTGACTTCTTCGCTGCGGAACACGGCGCCGAGAAACGGGATGTCCTTGAGACCTGGAATGCCACGCTGCTCACGGCTGTAATTATCCTGGATGAGGCCGCCGATAACCGCCGTCATCCCTTCCTGGAGAGATATTTGGGTCGCCACGCTGCGATTGAGAATGAGCGGGCTGGCGATGGCGGTGCTTGTATTAGGCTGCTGGGTCGAGACTTCCTGGTAGAGCGTGATGTCGATGCGATCTTCGCCGAGCACGATCGGGCGCACGTTCAGGATGATCCCGGTTTGCCGATACTGCACGGTCTGCAGCACGTCGGTATCGCCCCCGGTCTGGTTATCGGAAGCCCGCTGCGTGGTGATGATCGGCACATCGGTACCGATCAATATCTCCGCGGTGCGACCAGAACGCGTAAAGACGCGAGGCGTCGACAAGATATTCAAGTTCCGGTTTGAAGCGAACGCATTCAGCGCCGCCTCAACCGTGCCGCGTGAGAAGATATGGCTTGCGGTCGCGCCGAGTCCGCCCGGCGTCTGAACCGATCCGCCAAGCGTATTCGCGGTAAAATCGCCGCCGACCGTTTGCTCAAGGAACCACTCGACTCCAAAACGCGTCTCATCGGTCAGGGTCACTTCCGCAATCGTCAACTCGATCAGCACTTGCGGCTGCGGCGCATCCAACTGGACCAGCGTGCTGCGCAGCCGCGCAAACTCGGCGGCGGTGCCACGGAAGAGAATTCGATTACCGGCGGTGTCGATGGTGACGCTGCCAAGGTTCACGGCCCCCGAGCCGCCGTCCGCCTCCGGCCCGACGCGGACGCCATTGTTGCGGCGCACGGCAATTTCCGGGGGGTTCAACGTTGGCGTCGTACCTTCGCCGGACCCCGCTTGCGAGATCAGAGCGCCCAATTCTTCGGCGCTCATGTGAACAGCGTTGTAAATGTACAGACCCGGCATATTGCCCATCGCCTCGGCGCGGTCGGCGCGGCGCGCCCAGAACAGCGCCCGCTCGAACACCCGCTCGTCGTTAGCGAACACAAGCACTTGGTTGGCGTGCTCCAGCGGCACTACGTTGATAACGCCGCCGCGCACGCTCTCGGTGTGCGCGTTCACGCGGTACCCTTCGCCAGCCAGCGCGCGAACGATGGTGTCAGCAAGCTGTTCCGTCGACATAAACACCGGCTCGATGCGCGCGATCTGGCCGTTGGCGAAATGCGGCTGGTCGAGCTGACGCACAATGGAAGCCGCCGCCCCCACGTCGCGCGCGCTCCCGCTGATCAATAGCGTGTTCGTCTCCGGCTGGGCGGTAAACCGAACCGAACCGCGATTGGGATAACTTTGCTCCAGCAACGGCAGCAGAGCCTCCACGTCCACCGACGCCACCGAGAAGAATTGCATCACCGGGCGTGACGATTGCGGCGTGTCCGGCGAACTGCGTGTCATGATGAAAGTCGGCGCGCGCCCGCTCAGGACCGTGTCCTGAACGATGCGAACCCCGCCTTCATCGATCGCCACGCCCAGCCCGTATTGCGCGAGCGCCATCTGCGCCATCGCGAACAGGCGCGTGTTATCCATCTCATCGGGACCACGCAGCGAAATGATGTCGCGCCGATCGGCGACGCCTGGTCCCGTTGAGTACGGCACTCTCAGGATCTCGCCGAACACAGTGTCGATGAACTGCGGCAGCGGCTGCGGCGGCAATGAAACCTGCACGCGCCGCGGCTCGAGCAGGGCCGCGACTTGCTCGGGGGTAGCGAACGCCTGCGGCGTCGGCGCCGGCTCTGGCGCTGTCTCTGGCCCGCGCTGCAGCACCTCGATGGGGTCGCCCGGCCGCGGCGCCTCAGCCCCCGCTGTTGGCGCCGCAAATGGCGCGGGGCGCGCCTGCAAATTTGGGTAAGCGGCACAACCAGCCACCGCCAGCATTGCCGCCGCGACGGCGGTAAGCTTCAAAGCGTCGGCGTTGGCTGTAAACATTACCCAATCCTTTGAGCGCGCCATGCAAGTTGCATGCTGCTTCACTGATTGGGCTCTGGCGCAAGCACGAAGGCATCGACGCGGCGACTTTCGCGCCGCCGGCGCAACACGATGGCTTGGGGCTCAATGGCCGCCACCCGCCACCCGTCTTGGTAAACATCCCCCACCCGAAGACCCCGGCGCCCAAACTGCTGAGTGAAATCGACAACCCAGACGATCGCACCGTCAGCACGCGTCTCGATGGCTGTCAGATCGCGCCGAAAAAGCTGCGCAATATCTGGCGGCGGCGGCGCCTCGACCGCCGCGACCTCTTCGACCTCGCCCACAAAGCTCAATCGACCAAGCAATGCGCGGGCCCGCGCATAGTCATCCCTCAAATTATCGATCGAAGGCGTCCGCGCTACGCCCACCGGATCCGGCGCCACCTCGATTGGAGGAGCTGTAATCCAGCCCCCAACAGCGCCGAAAGTCGACAACGCCGCCGTGATCAATAGCGCTCGATTCATTCCGGCGCCTCCAGCAGCACCGGCGCGCGCAACACCACGCGCAACTCGTTCACCCCGTCCTCGCTGCGAAAACTCATGCCCCTCAGCATGAACGCGGGCTCGGCAGTCTCCAGCGCCTCCAGGAGCGCGATGACGCCGAGCCAGTCGCCCTGCGACGCCATCTGCACGTCCACCCCCCGCACGGCGCCTTCTCCCGCATCGCTCTCACTGCTTAACGTCACCTCGACGCCATCGAGGCCCGCCTGCAGCGCGAGATTCTCAACCGCCAACACTGCTTGCGCCTGTGCGCCCTCCAACGAAGTATCCACGATGGACGCGCGCCATATTTTTCCAGCCTCGATCCCCAGTTCATCGTTGACACGATCGTCCGACAGGGCCGCTGCAAGCATGCGCAACTCAGCAGCGCGCGCTCCAGCACGCTCCTCCTCAGCGACGGCGCGCATGACCCAATCGAAACTGGACTGCGCGCCAAACACCGCGAGCACCGCGCCAAGCATCGCGCCAAAGGCGCGCTCTCTCGGCGTCAGCAGGCGATAGCGATGTTCCAACGAGCGCCAAGCCGAGGCGATCATAGATCCCCTCCCGCCTCTGCGGCGCAATCCTCTCCGCCACGCGCCTTGATCGACCCACGCAGTTCCACACCGCCGCCGGCAACGACCTCAGGGGATACTGAACAAAACCGTCCCGTCTCCTCCAGCCGTCGCACCACTTCCCGCACCGGCTGGTCCGGTTGATCGATCAGAGCCTGAAACTCTCCGCCCTCCACAGAGATTGCGCGAGGCGTAATGGCATATCCGTCCAGCACTTCGAGCGTTTCCGCTATCACGGTAGCGGCGGTGGGGGCGCCAACAATGTCTGACACCGCCAACGTCAGCCCCTGACGCTCCCGCGCGCGGCGCAGGTCCGGGTCCGCCGTCAGTCGCGCTTCAACTTCGCGCACCTCCCGTGCAGCCGCGCCGGCGCGAGCGCCGTGATGCAACGCTTGACCCGAGAAGAAGAAGCTCAACGCAAGCGCAATCGCCGCAATGCTCCACGCCCCGTACTCGAGATCGCGCAAGCCCAGCGGGGCCTTGATCATGCGCTGGCGCCAACGATTGTTTATCAACGCCAATGATTGGGGTCGTGGCGCAACCTCCGGCGCATCTGCCGCGCCCGCATCAACGCTCGCCACAAACGATGCCCAATGCGCCCTGTCGAACGGCTCACGCCGCCACGTAGAGGCAAGCAGCGCGCCCCCCTCGACGTACTGTGCTTCATAGCCATCGATACAGCAAAGAACCCGCCAACCATCCTCGCCAGAACGCCAGATCGTCTCCGGGCTTGGTGTCAGCGCCCCCAAGGGCAGCCGATCTCGATCCCAGTACCAAATCTCAGCGCCATCTTCGGTGCGCAACGCAAGCCAACCAGCATTGGTGAACGGCGCGTGTGCTTCTGCGTGAAGCAGCGCCGCCTTGTCTCGCTGTCCACGGGTCAAACCAACTGGCGCGAGAAACCGGCGAAACCGGCACAAGGCCCGCGACATAACGAGGCCGCGCGTCGAACCCGGAGCGGCGCGCACCTCGCCATTTTCAGCGAGCAGACCGCGCACGCGCTTCTGGGTAGGGCTCGACGGGTTGCTCATGGGTCTCACTGTATCCCGCGTCGCCGTTGCCGCGTCGCTCCTCTTCCCAAACCACTGGCGTCTCGCCCTCCGGCGTCAACGACAACCGCCGCTCGAAGAATTGCGAGCCTCCCATTTCGTCGCCGACCAGCACCGTTACGCGAAACGCGTCGCCTGGCATGGTTGCAAATTCCGCGCCGCCGCCGCCAACGTTGGTTAACGACAGCAGCTCCGCCGCATCCCTGATTTCGCGTTGCTCGCGTCGCTCGGCCACTTCGGCGCCCGTGCGCGGGCCGAGCAAACCGTTCAGGACCCCGCGCGGCGCGGTGTTAAGGTTAACACTTCCTTCACCGCCGCCTGCCGCCAGAATGTTAAGCATTCGACGCCGCAGCCCTTGATCCTCGAAAGCCGCGCGCCAACCGAGCACATCGAGCACCGCCCATCGCGTCGACAAGGGGCCGTCGCGCGCCGCGATGCCAGCGCCAGCGCGACGTTCAACGCCGCCAACACGAACCAGCTCATCGGCGTCGACATAATCAGCTAGCGCGGCGGCAAGCTGGCGGGCGCGACTGGATCCAACACCCTCGCTAACTAGCAATCGCGCGATAGAATGTTCGTCAGCGCTGTTGACGCTGATCAACCCGCTCTCGTCCTGCACGCCAACCCAGGTCCGCTCCCCAAAACTGTAAAGACGCCCATCGAGCCGTAATTCAGCCCTCCCTTCCGCGCTCGCCATTCCCGCCTCGCGTGGCGCCCCGAGAACAACCGAGCGGGGACCGATGGGCTCGCTCAGCAACAGGAACGCCACGCGCGCGGAAACGGACTCCGCGGCGATGGCCGCGCGCGCCTGCGCCCGCGCCAATTCAACGCGCGGACGCGTCACGTCATAGATCTGCGCCAAAGTTAACGTTGCCAACGCCAGCAGCGCCACGACCAATACCGTTACCCAAAGCGCGTAGCCCCGTTCCCCGCTCATGGAACCTGCGCCTCATCGCTCGGCGCGCGCGCGCTGCTGCGCAGCGCCCATTCTAGAACCGTTTCAGCGCCATCGCTCAACTGGAAACGCACGATCACCGGCCCGTCCGCCGCCCACGCATCGCGCCAAATGCGGCCGTCTGCACTGTAAGACAGACGCCCCTCGCCACGCCGCCAACTCAGCAGCGTGCCCCGGCGCCGCCCGCTCGCGCACTCTAGCGACCGTTCGCGAACAGAGATCGTGACGTGACGCAGGCCGCCGGCCTCAACACAACCTGTCGACTGCGCGAGACTCGTAGCAATTGTGAGCCCGGATCGATCGCCGCCAAATGCCTCCCTTGCCGCAAATATCGCGCGCAATTCAGCTTCAGCATTCGCGGCTTCGGCGAAACCGATGGCGTCTTCGGCGTGAAACCATGTTCGCGAGGTCGACTGCCCCACCAATGAGAACAACATTGTTGTTACAACAGCGGTGATCGCCACCACCACCAACGCCTCAAACAGTGTGAATCCGCCTTCGCGACCGCGACGCTTAAGATCAGCGCGCATCGGCGAGACGAATGTCAGCGGCGACGCCCTCGCCGCCTTCCTCGCCATCGGCCCCCAAGCTGAAAATATCGGGCCGGGCAAGCTCGTCCGCCGGCGCCGCGTAGAGGTAGTCGCCCCCCCATGGATCGGCGGGCAACGCTCCATCTAGGTACGGGCCCCGCCAAAGCGAATTGGCGCGTCCTCGTGGCGCGCTCACGAGGAGCTCAAGCCCTTCCTCGCTGGTGGGATAGCGGCCAATGTCAAGACGCATCGTCTCCACCGCTGAAGCCAGCGCCCTGATCTGAACACGAGCCGCCGTCACCTTGGAGCGGTCCAGTTGCATCATCAGCCGCGGGCCCACCAGCGCCGCAATGAGCGCGATGATGGTCAACACGATCAGCACTTCGAGCAGGCTGTACCCACGCTCGCGCCAACGCTTGTCGCGCTTCCAGGTTTCTGCGCGTGTCGCCATGCCTCCGCTTTAGCACGCGCCCACCCCTGGCAAACCGAACTCAACTAAGACGCACGCTGCCTCGCCCCTGCGCGCAGCAGGCGAAAACATCGCCTCTGAATTGCCCTCGTTGGATGGCGTCAGACCCCCATCCTACCTTCGCCCCCAACACGGAGCGAAGTTCAAATGCGCCGCCTGAGCGAACAACTCATCGAACAGGGGCTTGCCTCGCCAGCTGACGTCGAGGACGCGGCGCAAAGCCAACGCGCGACCGGCGCGAGCCTCGCGCTAACGCTCACACGCCGCGGCGCCATAGCCGAAAGTGAGATGCTCGCCTTCCTGTCGCAATCGGTGGGGCTTCCGCTCTTATCGCCAGAGGACGCGCCGACACTGGATGAGGTGCGCGCCACCCTGTCGTCATTGACGATCGGCCTTGGATGGCTGCTCGACAACGAAGCGATCGTGTGGCGAAGCCACGACGGCGTCTTGCATGTCGCCGGACCGCGCCTGTGCGAACCGGCGCTGCAAGAAGCGATCGAGCAGTGGCGTTGCGAGCCGGTGCGACTCATCCTCGCCAGCGCCCTCCTCGTCGAGCCGTTGCTGCTCGCCTTGCGTGGCAGCACCGCCAGCAAGGGTCTCGACACCGATCCCATGCGTCTGATGGAGCTTGCGGAAGAGGCGCCCGTGATCGATTTCGTGAACGCGATCTTTTCCGAAGCACTCGCTCAACGCGCCAGCGACGTGCATATCGAACCTTTCGAACAGAAGATGATTGTGCGCATGCGCGTTGATGGCGTGTTGTCGCAGCGTCGCGCCACCGGACGCGAAATGTTCGATGCCGTCGCCTCGCGCATCAAGCTGCTCTCGGGAATGAACATCGCGGAACGGCGCCTCCCGCAGGATGGGCGTCAAACAATCGCTGTGGCCGGGCGCACTGTCGATGTCCGCGTTTCGTCGCTGCCGACGGCCTGGGGGGAGTCCATCGTAGTGCGTCTCCTCGGCCATAGCCGCACAATACCCGAACTTGATCAACTCGGGCTCACCGCCTCACAGCAACGCACGCTCCTGCAAGCAATCGATCAACCCAACGGCCTAGTGCTCATCAGCGG
>CAYRHK010000060.1:0-11049 GCA_964423825.1 uncultured Terricaulis sp.
CCGGCCAGGGCCTCACCGATGCGCTGATGGCGCAAATCGCGCCGTTTCATCCGACGTTCCATTTGGCGCAAATGGCAGAGGCGCTGGAGCGTCTGCCGGACGGCAAGTTCAAGCTCCGCACCGAACTGGGCACAACGATTACCGCGCCGGTGCTGGTGATCGCCGCCGGCGGCGGCTCGTTCGTGCCGCGCAAGCCCAAGATCGACGGCATCGAAGCTTACGAAGGCAAGTCGCTGCACTACGCCGTGCGCCAGATGGAGCGCTTCCGCGGCCGCGATCTCGTCATTGCCGGCGGCGGCGACAGCGCCCTCGACTGGGTGCTGAACCTGCAACCGATCGCCAAGTCCGTGACGCTAATCCATCGTCGCGACGATTTCCGCGCCGCGCCCCATTCGGTGGCCAAGATGCGCGCGCTTGTGGCCGAAGGCAAAGTGCGGCTTGAGGTCGCCGATATCAAAGCGCTCGCCGGCAGCGGCGATCAGATCGCCGCGGTGGTGTGCGAGAGCAAGGCTCAGGGCCGCTACGAGATTGCTTGCAACGAAGTGCTGGCGTTCTACGGCCTGACTATGAAGCTTGGCCCCATCGCTGATTTCGGACTCAATCTCACCGAAAACCTGATCCCGGTGGACACCCAGAAGTTCGAAACCAGCGAACCGGGTATTTTCGCCATCGGCGACATCAACACTTATCCCGGCAAGCTCAAGCTCATCCTCTGCGGCTTCCACGAAGGCGCGCTCATGGCGCAGGCGGCGTTCCGCATCTGCCGGCCAGGCGAGCGATTGGTGTTCCTCTACACCACCTCGTCGAGCGATTTGCAGCGCAAGCTGGGGGTGGGGTGAAGGAGCGATTGTGAATCTCACTGTTGTGCTGAAGCGTTTTGAAACGCCCGACGAAGTACGCACGTTCGAGAAGGGTCGCTTCGAAATTGTTCGGATCGGCGCCATGACCATCGGTCGCGCCACCTATGAGCCAGGTTGGCGCTGGTCCACGCATGTGGGGGCGGCGATGGGCGCTTCTCACTGCCACGTTGAGCACGTCGGCCTGGTGATTTCAGGGTGCGCCACCGCCGCCATGGCGGACGGCGATGTGGTCGAAATGCGCGCCGGAGACATCTTCTACGTTCCCCAGGCGCCTCACGATTCATGGGTTGTCGGCGACGACCCCTATGTTTCGCTTCATTTCCTGGGCGCGGATCACTATGCGCAAGACAAACGGGCGCCTAAACACATGCCTTAGGTGGTTGCGCGTCAAAAATGCGCGAAGTCAGCGCGATCACGGAGTAGTAGATGATCCACGGCTCAATTATCGACGCCATCGGCAACACGCCGCTGATCAAGCTGAAGCGGGCGTCGGAGGAGACCGGCTGCACCATTCTTGGCAAGGCCGAGTTTCTCAATCCCGGCCAGTCGGTGAAGGACCGCGCCGCGTTAGCGATTGTGCGCGATGCCGAAGCTAAGGGCCAAATCAGGCCGGGAGGAGTCATCGTCGAGGGCACAGCGGGCAATACCGGCATCGGCCTGGCGTTAATCGGCGGCGCGCTCGGTTATCGCACGATCGTGGTAATGCCGCGAACTCAGAGCCAGGAAAAGAAGGACGCCGTCATAGCCCTTGGCGCCGAGCTCGTTGAAGTGGACGCCGTGCCGGCGGCCAACGAGAACCACTATCCAAAAGTGGCGCGCCGGCTGGCCGAGGAGAAAGCCAAGACCGAACCCAACGGCGCGATCTGGGCCAACCAATTCGACAACGTCGCCAACCGCCAGGGGCACCTCGAAACCACCGGCCCCGAAATCTGGCGCGACACCGACGGCAAGGTCGACGGTTTTATTTGCGCCGTGGGCTCGGGCGGAACGCTCGGCGGCGTGTCCATGGCGCTCAAGGCCAAGAACACGGACGTCGTCATCGGCATCGCCGACCCGGGCGGCGCGGCATTGTACAATTGGTACAACAACGGCGAGCTCAAGGCCGAAGGAACTTCGATCACAGAGGGCATTGGACAAGGCCGCGTTACTGCTAATCTCGAAGGCGTCGTTGTCGATGAGGCCTTTCGCATCGAAGACCAGGCCTGGCTGCCTGTGCTCTACAATTTGATCCAGGAAGAAGGTCTGAGCGTCGGCGGCTCGGCTGCGCTTAACGTTAAAGGCGCCATTGAGCTGGCGAAACAGCTTGGCCCCGGCAAAACGATCGTCACCGTGCTTTGCGACTATGGCAATCGCTACGTGTCAAAATTGTTCAATCCGCAGTTTCTGCGCGCAAAAGGGCTGCCAACGCCGCCGTGGATGGCTTGAGCAGGGGGGGCATCGTCCCCTAAGCTGGTCGCAGTGGATCGCTTTTGGGGGGAATAGCCCGTGAACATTCGCACAAGCGCTGCGGCGGCGGCATTGGCGCTGCTGGCGGCCTGCGCCAGCGCCGACACGGCATTGACGCCGCCCCCATCGCTCCCGGGGTTTTCTTCACCACCCCTCTCGGCCGACGCGCTCCTGGCGCATGTAAACATCCTCGCCTCCGATCAGTTCGAGGGCCGCGCCCCGGGGTCGAATGGCGAGCGCTTGACAATTGAGTATCTGCAGACCGCATTCGCCGCAGCCGGTTTGGTGCCTGGCGTCGTCCTTGAGGACGGCTCCAGCTCCTGGGTTCAAGAAACGCCTCTGGTCTCAGCGACGCTCGCGAGCCCGCCAACGCTGACCATCGCGGGGCGAGACGGCGCCGTGAACTATGCCTATGCGACCCAGTTCTCAGCGTGGACACGCCGATTGGACGCCAATGTGTCGATCGAGAATGCGCCGCTGGTATTCGTGGGCTACGGCATCAACGCGCCGGAACTCGGCTGGAACGATTACGCTGGCGTCGACATGCGCGGCAAGATTGCCGTGATCCTAGTAAACGACCCGGATTTCGAGACCGGCGATGATCGCGGCTTCGGCGGCCGAGCCATGACCTACTACGGTCGCTGGACCTACAAGTTCGAGGAGGCGGGTCGCCAGGGCGCGGCCGGCGCGATCATCATTCACGAGACGGCGCCAGCATCCTATCCCTGGGCGGTGATCCAATCCTCAACTGGCAGCGCGCGCTGGGACATCGTGCGCTCGGATCGCGGCGCGAGCCGCGCCGGCTTTGAAGGGTGGGTGAACAGCGACGTCGCCATGGCGTTGTTTGCGCGTGCGCGTCTCGATTTCAACGAGTTGAAGCAGCGCGCGCAGCGCCGTGGTTTCCGCGCTGTACGCATGAACCTTGAAGGCTCGATCGCACTCCAGACCAACATCGCCGAGCGTTCGACCTACAACGTCGTCGGGCGGCTGCCGGGGCGCACGCGTCCGGACGAGACCATTATGTACTCGGCGCACTGGGATCACCTGGGCCATTGCCCCGCCATCGAGGGCGACGACATCTGCAACGGCGCTCTCGACAACGCCACCGGTACTGCCGCGCTCATCGAGTTGGCGCGGCGCTTCGCCGCCGATGGCGCGCCCGAGCGCTCCGTGGCTTTCATAGCACTCACGGCCGAGGAGCAGGGGCTCTTGGGTGCGTTGTATTACTCCCAACACCCGATCTTCGCGCCGCGCGACACAGTGGCGGCGATCAACATGGATGGCATCAACAATTTTGGCCGCACGCGCGACATCGAAGTCGTTGGCTTTGGTAAGAGCGAGATGGACGATTTGATCACCGCCATCGCCTCTTCTCTGGGTAGGCGCGTGACCCCGGACTCGACGCCGGAGGCGGGCTATTTCTACCGCTCCGACCACTTGCACTTCGCTCAACTCGGCATTCCCGTGCTCTATACCTCGAACGGCATCGATATGATCGATGGCGGCGAGGCCCGCGGGCGCGCGCTTAACGAAGCCTACACGGCGAACAATTACCATAAGCCTTCGGACGAGGTGACGCCGGAATGGGATATGACCGGCGGCGCCGAGGATCTCGCGCTGTTGTACGCCGTGGGCCGGCAACTCGCCGACAGCACGTCATGGCCGCAATGGCGCCAGAACGCGGAATTCCGCGCTGCTCGTCAAGCGTCAGGGCGGTGAACGCCGTGCTTAGGCCGCATTGCAGCGGCACGCGTTGGAACGGAACGTAACGAGGACCCATGCCGACGGAGATCTGGGCTATCGTCGCGGCCAGCTGGCCGGCGCTGCTCGCCACCTTCGGCCTGTTTCTGGTCGTTGGGTTTTTCGCTCAGTTGATCGACGGTGCGGTCGGCATGGCCTATGGCGTGATCTCGTCGAGTGTGCTCCTGGCGTTTGGCGTGGCGCCGGCTCAAGTATCCGCGAGCATCCACGTTGCCGAGTGCTTCACGACTGGGGCGTCAGGACTGTCGCACTTCGCACATCGCAACATTGACTGGCGCTTGTTTTTCCGCCTGGCGCCCGCGGGCATCATCGGCGGCGTGCTGGGCGCATATGTACTCACGGGCCTAGAAGTCACCTTGATCAAGGCTCTGGTCGTGGCCTACCTGGGAGGTCTTGGCTGCTTTCTGCTTTATCGCGCGGTCCAGGGTTTGCGCGAGGAGCCGCCGCATCTCAATCACGTAATCCCGATCGGCCTAGTCGGCGGGTTTTTGGACGCGAGCGGCGGCGGCGGCTGGGGTCCCATTGTGACCACCAATCTGCTGGGTCGTGGACACGCGCCCCGCTACGCCATCGGCAGCGTCAACTCCGCCGAGTTCTTCGTGACGATCGCGATCTCCGCCGCCTTCATCGCGGCGATATTCTCCGGCCGCATGGAAGTGGCGAACCACGAACTGATCGCGGGCGTCGCTGCAATAGCGGGGCTCATCTTCGGCGGCCTCCTTTCGGCGCCGTTGGCGGGGTACGTCACCAAGGTCGCACCGGCGCGAATTCTGCTCGGTGCTGCCGCCGTGCTCGTAATTTCGTTGTCGATTTGGCAGGGGACCCAGGTGTGGCCGCAGGTCCTGGAACGCCTCCAACAAGGTGGCCTCGAGTTCAGACATTAACCTTTGGCTACAACGCGACGTTTACGTCTGTTAAGGCACACTCGCGCCCCCGGGAGCGGAGCGCGCTTTGGTCAGTCCCCTCAATTCGACAATGCTCTCGACACTGTTCGGGAGCGGCGGCCCGGCCACGTCGGGCGTCAGCGCCGACTTACTGTCTTCATGGGCGTCTGCGCGTGCGGGAGTTGGCGTCGACGTCGAAGCGCTGACCAGGGATTCGAACGCGCCACTGGCTGAAGTCTGGCAACCAGGCATTTCGCCAACGGACGAATCGCTCGTTGCGCGTGCATTGGCGGAGAAACCCTTCTTCGATCCGAACGCCAAATTGTTCAGCGACCTCGGCGCCAATGGCGATTATCGCAGCCTGTTTGCGCTCTACACGGGCGTTTCGACGCTGAAAGCGCTGGCGAGCCGTGCCGGCGTCGCCGAACTCGGCGCGGCGCAGAAGGCCGCGACGCTCGCTCAATTCTCGCGAGGTCTCACCGAGCTGCAAGCCTTCTTCGAGCGTCAACAGTTCGAGGACATCCGCTTAGCCCAGGGCGATCGCGTTGATGCCGCGCAATCCACGCTTGGCTTGCCCCAGACCTCCGAGGATTACGTCACTGGCGTCATTCACCGCGGCGGGTTGTACACAACGCTGTCTGGCCTCGACGCCGACGCACAGTTCACGATCACAGCCAAGTCGGCTGCAGGCGTTACCCGCAACGTCGCCATCGATCTCTCTGAGATGGGGTCGGTGGCGCGCACATTCGGCGCCGTCATCAGCTTCATCAATGGCAAGCTCTCGGCAGCCGGGGTGTCGTCGCGGTTGGAGGCGTCCGATCAGACCCCGAAGACCACGAAGGTTGTTGTCGCCGGTCAAACTATCGAGCGTCGCTACACAGGCTCTAAACTATACGGCCTGAAGGTCGACGTTCGGGCGAACGAGGCGGTGTCGTTCAGCGCTCCCGCGGCGACGCCGGCCTTTTACGCCGTCGGCGATACGGGCAAAGGCGCGCGGCTAATCAAACTCTCCGATGTCGGCGAAACCGCAGGCGAGGCGCAATGGTTGCGGAGACCAGAGGCGACCGTCGATCCGATTGGCGCCCATGTCGCAGGCGGTTGGTACGGTGTCGGTGCGCCCTACGTGCCCGCGCCCGCTGGCGCGGTTGAAGCGCGAAGCGCAACATTGCTCGATACGACCGACGAGATTTCGTACGAAGACGCCCTGCGCGCCGCGGGTGAAGCGACGCTCAAGCTGGATCTCGGCGACGGCCGCGAGATCAGCGTCACCACCGGCTGGCGCTCGGATGATCTGGAGGCCTGGCGCGCGCGCACTGGCGAGAGCGCCGACCGCGCACTGATGGATGATCTGGCCGAACGCCTCTCACAATTGCTGCACGAGCAGGGCGTCGCCGCGGGCGTCGATGTTTGGGAGGATGCCGGCGCCTACGGCTTGTCGGTATTCACCGGCGGCTTGACGCGCGCGGCGAACCTCACGATTGGCGGCAAGAACGCGGGACTCGACCTGGTCGAGACGCCCGCCATGATTGGCGGCCTCAACGAAGCGGCGTTCGCGCGGCGCTTCGAGGTCGCG
Organism: uncultured Terricaulis sp.; assembly: GCA_964423825.1. Taxonomy (GTDB): domain Bacteria; phylum Pseudomonadota; class Alphaproteobacteria; order Caulobacterales; family Aquidulcibacteraceae; genus Vitreimonas. Next base: position 6,525 of record CAYRHK010000060.1, read on the forward strand.
GCTGTGGCCGCGACGAACGATCTGTTCGTGGGCGCTCAGACCTTCTCGTTCACCAGCGGCGACGACACGCAACTGATCACTGTCGACGGTGACGATGCCGGCATCGATGCGGCGACGCTGGCGGCTGAACTCAACACCAAGCTGCGCGAAAAGAACATCCCCGCCGCCGCCTACCTCCTCGACGTCAGCGGCGCGCTGACCTTGCGCATCGACGCGCTGCACGGCGTTGATGCCGTATCGGCGACGCTCAACGAAACCGAATTCGACGCGGCGCTGCAGGCGCCGGGAGCATGGGCGAACGGCGGTATTCCGGTTGCCGCCAGCGGTTCGGTGTTCGCAGACAGCGTGCGAAGCTATAGCGCCGCCGCCAATCCGCTTCTCGCTCACGCGGGCGCGCTCGACATCTCCATTGTCGTCGACACGCCACTGGGCGCCAAGACCGTGACCGTATCGGTCACTGCTCAAGAGCGCATCGACAATCCCGACATCGCCGCTGGCCAATGGAACGCCGTGTTCCAGGATCGCCTCGACGCGGCGCTGAACGACGCGGGCGTCTACCTCTCCGCGAACGGCGGCACGCTCAGCGACTGGCAAATCGCGGAAGGAACTGGACAGCGGCTCGCATCCGTCAGCGTCAACGGCAGTCCCCTCGCGTTGACCGGCGCTCCGCCTGCGTTTGGCCTGGGCGGCGCGCACGCCGCCGCGCGCAGCTTCACCAGCGCGCAAGCAGCGACAGGCGTGAGCGACGATGTCGCCGCCTTGCTGCTCAACGATACCGTCTCGGTGACCTTCGCGACGGTGTGGGGCGCGCACACCGTGTCCGCGAGCTTGCAGCCAAGCGACGCGCGCTCGCTTGAAAGTGCGGCGCTGCGCCTAAACGAGGTTTTGGCGGAAGAGGGCTACGATTTGGGCCTCGCCGCTGTCGCGCTGTCGGGCGGCGGCGCGGGTTTGCGCTTGGTGTCCGGCGGCTTCGGCGGCGTGCGTGGCGTCAGCTCTGTCGGCCTAGGTGCTTCATCGCTCGCGGCGACGCTCGATCCCATCGATACTGCATCACACGCCGACGATCCCGTTGGCGTCGCGCGCGTCTACGAGCGCGCCGCCCGCGGCGCCGCCATCATTGAGTCCACGCCGTCGCTGGCGTCGTTCTCAGCCCCGAGCGTCAACGCGGGCGGTTGGTTTCCGGGGCGCGCGTTCGACATCGCCGTCGGCGGCGGCGCCAAGATCGCGACCGCGCGCGCAACTTCTGTCGGCGCCGATGGCGCAGTTTATGTACTCGCCGACCTCGATGCCGCATCAGCAAACACCAGCATTCGCGGTGCGCGTGATGTGGCGCTGCTGAAGTATGACTCTGCGGGCAAGCTCTCGTTCACGCAAATCCTTGGCGCCGCCGATGCGGCCAGCGGCTTTGCGCTTGCGGTTTCCGCCGACGGTTCGATGGTTGCGGTGGCTGGCGCGGTCGAGGGCGGCCTGTCGGGCACAACAGCGCGCGGCGAAGACGATTCATTCGTCGCGGTGTTCGCCGCGGACGGCGAACCGCAATGGCTAGCGCGACGCGGCGCCAAGGGCGACGACCAGGTCAATGCCTTGGCATTCGCTTCCGACGGGACGCTCGTCGCGGCTGGCCAAGCCAGCGGCGCCTTGCCGAGCGCCACGAGCATTGGTCAAACCGATGGTTATGTCCGCGGGTACTCGCAGGCGGGCGCGGAACTTTTCGTCAAGCAATTCGGCACTGGCGCGCCAGACACCGCAAGCGCTCTTCTGGTGCGCGACAACGGCTTGGGCGGCGTCGACATTTTCACCGGCGGCGTCGAGAACAATCGCGGCGTCTTACGCAAGTTCACTTATTCGAGCAGCGCCGGTTTCGCTGCGGGCGCCACGCGCGATATAGGCTACTTCCACGAAGGCGCGATCAGCGCCATAGCCGCCCACGGCGCCTCACTTTATGTTGGCGGCGGCGCAGGCGCAGATAGGGTGACTGTCGGCATCGCCGCGCGCGCGGCCAGCGCCGGCAAGGAAGGCTTTGTCGCCCGGCTCGATGCCGATCTGACATCCACGGCGCTGGATCGCACCAGCTACCTCGGATCGGCGCAGAGCGACCGCGTGACCACCCTGTCCATGGTCGCCGGTTCAGTGTATGCGGCAGGCGTTTCTGGCGGAGCGCTTGCCGGCGTCGGCGCTTTCGGCGTCGAATCGAGCTTCATTGCTCGCCTCGACGCGGATGGCGCCGCCGCTTGGACACAAACCCTCAAGACGAGTGGCGCCCCGTTCACGCTGACAGGGCTTGCCGTCGATGCAACAGGCGCCTCCGCGCTCGATGTGCTGGGTCTGCCGCATGGCGCCCTGCAAACGATAGATTCTAGCCCGCTGACATCACGCAGTGGTCTGCGCGCCGGCGATGAGTTGAGGATTGGTGTCGACGGCCGTCGCCTAACCACCATACGTGTCGACAACAATGATACGCTTGCGTCCTTGACGGCGTCGATCACGCGCGCGATTTCAGGCGCCGGCCGCGCGCGAGTTGTTCGCGGAGAAGGCGTTGAGCGCATTGAGATCACGCCGAATGTCGGCAAGGCCATTCGCATCGAGCCAGGCCGAGAAGGTCATGATGCGCTCGGCGCTCTCGGCTTCAAACAAGGTCTGATCGCTGCCAACGCCAAAGGCTTCGCGGGCCTCAGGACGTACGGTCTCGGCCTCGTCGCAAGCGACTTCGATCTGAGCACCGAGAAGGGCGCCAAAGCCGCAATGGCCGAACTCTCGGCGGCGATCTCCATCATCCGCCAAGCCTACGAGGGGCTCGTCAATCCAAACGCCAAGGAATTGACAGACGAGGAAAAAGCCCTCGAAGAACGCCGCAAGAACGCAGGCGCGGCGCCTGCCCTCTACACTGCGCAGTTCAACAACTATCGCGCAGCGTTGCAGAAATTGATTGGCGGATAGCGCCCTGCCGCCCTTTAGCGGCAATAATGACGCAAGCCGTCGTAGCCCAAATAGGTTCCAGTGTACGGATCGAACGACCGATACCGCCGCGCGCAATAGGCGATCCAACCTGGATCATTGAGCCGCGATTGCGCGTAGCTCTGCTGGTCCTGCGTGTCGACGACGGCCGCGCCAAGCGCGAAGCCGAGAATGGCGCCAATGATGAGGCCTGCGGCAGCGTCATTGTCGTCATCGTCGTAACCGTGCCGGCGCAGCCACCGCTGCCTTATGCGCCACTCCTCGTCATTCCAATGGGGCGGAGGCCGACGACGGTCATCCCAACGCGGCTGGTCACGATCGTCCCAACTGCGAAACTCGTGCCCAGGCGGGGGATCGCGGCGGCCCTCCCAATAATCGTGGCGCGGGGGCGGATCGTTGCGCCCTTGCGCAAATGCCGGCGGAATGACGAAACTTGCAGCGATCATTAAGGCGGCGAGCAGTGAAGCGATTGTGCGGCGCATACGACACCTCCACGCTACATGATGCGCGCCGCGCGAACGCCGCTCATTGACCTGCGTCAAGCGTCGTGCTGATCGCGCTCATCGCGCAAGTCGTCGCGCAACGCCCGCCAGCGTCGAGCCAGTTCGTCCCGGTCGCCGCTGAAGCGGGTGAATGCATGATAGCGCTTATGCACGCCCGGCGGCTCGACCTCGTGCTTGATCGGACACCAGTATTGTTCGGTCTTCGAGGCGACCTCTGTCGCATAAGCAAGCACGCCGTTGGCGTAGCTGCAATAAAGGCAATTCAGCTTCTGCAAGGGGTTCAACACCGCGAGCTTGGCGCGGTCGAACCGAAGGAACCTGCCTCGCCGCGTCTGCGGGATTGCCCAAACGCGAAAGCAAACAGCTTGATAGAGACTGACCATCGCATCCAAAATCGCGATTGGAACAATCACAGCGTAGATAAACGGCGCCGTTAGTAGGTGGAGCGCTAGTGGGACGGCTTTTTGCGAGGGTCTAGCGGCATTGTCGATGATGCTCGTCATAGTCGGGCGCCTGTGTGGACGACTGCGCGGGGTGTTTGCCCACGATACGCAAGCTTAGACGCCTCCCTTTGCGCATCGTCAATCTGGGCTCGCCTGCGAGCGCCTACTCGCTCGCTTGGTCGGCCGTGGGTGCTGCCGGCTGCGCCGCGCATTGGATCAAGGCGTCGCGCGTTCGCTGGTCGAGCCCAGTAGCGCCTTCGACGGCAGCCTCCATGCCTTCGCCAGCAATGGTGCGCCGCACCACCGTGCCGATCGCCTCGATGGCCTCCGGGGAAATCTCCGAACCCGCCCGTTCCTGCAAACAGCCGCAAAAGGCTTCCGATTGACCCGCCAACGAGCAGGCGGTGCGCACATCGACTGCATCAGCCGCGACTTCGAGCGCCTGCTGGCCCAGATCGAGCGCACCGTCCTTGGCCTTCTCCAGATCGGCTTGCCCGCAGGCAGCGAGCGCCAAAGCCACAAGTGCGAGAAGGGTGCGCATGAGCCGCCTCCAAAGTGCTGGTGCCACGGGAGAGGATTGAACTCTCGACCTCACCCTTACCAAGGGTGCGCTCTACCACTGAG
>CAYRHK010000061.1:0-11030 GCA_964423825.1 uncultured Terricaulis sp.
CAAGCTCTTGCGGGTCGTGCGCGGGGAGGTGCTCGATGTGGCCGTGGATATCCGGCGTGCGTCTCCCACGTTCGGGCGCAGCGTGTCCGCCGTCCTTAGCGCCGGCAATCGCCGGCAGATCTTCGTTCCTAAGGGCTTTGCCCACGGGTATCTGACTTTGGCGCCGGACACGGAAGTCATCTACAAGGTGAGCGACTTCTACAGTCGCGAGCATGAGGCGGGATTGCTATGGGACGATCCGGCTTTGGCGATCGATTGGGGCGTGGCTCGCGAGCACGTGATCGTCGCGGAGCGGGATCGGCTGTTGCCGCGGCTTGATCAGCTGGACCCAGTTTTCTAACCCGTGCCGAGAGTGTGAGGGTAACAACGTGCGGGCGCTAATCACCGGTGGTGCGGGCTTCATCGGCTCGGCCTTGGCGCGCAGGCTAGCGCCGCTAGGTCAAATCTTGGTCGTGGACAAGCTCACGTATGCGGGACACATGAGCTCGCTGGCGCCGGCGATGGAAGAGCCGGGGTTCGCGTTCGCGCGAGTCGACATCTGCGATCGCGCCCAACTCGATGGCGCGCTTGAGGGCTTCGAACCGGATGTGGTGTTTCATCTCGCGGCCGAGAGCCACGTCGATCGCTCCATCACGGGCGCAGCCGAGTTTGTACAGACCAACGTCGTTGGAACCTTGAACGTCCTGGAGGCGGCGCGGGGGTTTTGGCAGCGGTTGAAGGGCGCGGCGGCGGATCGGTTTCGCGTGGTGCATGTGTCGACCGATGAGGTGTTCGGATCGCTTGGGGTCGATGGCGCCTTCAGCGAAGCGACGCGCTATGACCCGCGCTCTCCCTATTCGGCGAGCAAAGCGGGCGCGGATCACTTGGCGAACGCTTGGTGGCATACTTTCGGTTTGCCGGTGCTGACGTCGAATTGCTCGAACAATTACGGACCTTGCCAGCTTCCCGAGAAGCTCATCCCCCACATGATCATAAACGCTCTGGAAGGGCGACCGCTGCCCGTCTATGGCGACGGCGGCAATGTTCGCGATTGGCTCTATGTCGATGATCATGTCGAGGCGCTATGCCTCATCGCCGAGAAGGGCGCGCCGGGGCGAAGCTACAATGTCGGGGGCCGCAATGAGCGAACTAATCTCGAGGTGGTGCAAAGCGTCTGTTCGCTTTTGGACGCGATTGTCCCGGCAAAGGCGCCGCATCGCGATCTAATTCAATTCGTAGCCGATCGCCCCGGGCATGACCGTCGCTACGCGATTGACGCTTCGCGGGTTGAAGCTGAGTTGGGTTGGCGCGCGCGTGAAACGTTTGCGACCGGCATGGAGCGCACAGTGCGCTGGTATGTCGAGAACCAGGATTGGTGGCGGCCCATTCGCGCGAGCGGCGTCGGCGTGGGACGCCAGGGGTTGTTGCCGTGAGCATTCTCGTTGTCGGTAAGACCGGCCAGGTGGCGCGTGCGCTCGCACGCCGCGCCGCAGCGCTTGGAGTCGCGCTGCAGAGCATGAGCCGCAACGAACTTGACCTCGAGGCGCCCCGTGCCGAAGCCATCGTAGCCCGCGCGCCGCGCGTCGTCATCAACGCCGCCGCTTACACCGCTGTGGATCAGGCCGAGCGCGAACCGCATCGCGCATTTCAGATCAACGCCGAAGGTCCCGCAATCGCAGCTGAAGCGGCGGCTTCGGTTGGCGCGGCGTTTATCCAGATCTCCACGGACTACGTGTTCTCCGGAGACAAGTCTTCGCCTTACGTGGAAACCGACGAAACCGGCCCGGCAACCGTTTACGGCGCCTCGAAGCTCGAAGGCGAACGGCGCGTGCTTGCCGCCAATCCGCGCGCCGTGATCGTACGCACGGCCTGGGTCTTTGACGCCCGCGGCAAGAACTTTGTGCGCACAATGCTGCGCCTTGCCAAAACCCGCGCTGAAGTGGGCGTCATCGCCGACCAGCGCGGCTGCCCGACCTTCGCTGACGACCTCGCCGAGGCTGCGCTGATTGTCGCGCAGGCTTTGGCGCAGGGTCGCCCATCAGCGGCGATCTATCATTGCGCCGGCCAAGGCGAGACGACATGGGCGGGGTTTGCAGAGGCGATCTTTGCTGAGTCGGCGCGGCTCGGCGGCCCCGCGGCGTCGGTTTCGCCGTTGCCGACGAACGGCTACCCGACCTTGGCGAAAAGGCCGGCAAACTCCCGTCTGGACTGTACAAGGCTCCGGTCTGATCATGGCGTGCGCATGCGGCCATGGGCGGAAGCGTTGCGGCGGTGCGTCGATGAGATCGCGGCCGAAGGCTGGAGAGTGGAATGAAGGGCATCGTTCTCGCGGGGGGCTTGGGCACGCGGCTTTACCCGATGACGCTGGCTGTCTCCAAGCAATTGGCGCCGGTTTACGACAAGCCGCTCATCTACTATCCGCTCTCGACGCTGATGCTGGCGGGTATTCGCGATATCTTGATTATCTCGACGCCGGAGGATTTGCCCCATTTCCAGCGCTTGCTTGACGACGGTCAGCGTTGGGGCGTGCGGTTCGAGTATGCTGAACAGGCAAGGCCCGCAGGCATCGCACAGGCCTGCGTGATCGGCGAACGCTTCATTGGCGGCGATCGCGTAGCGCTCGTACTCGGCGACAACATCTTTTATGGCCATGGGCTCGTCGACTTGCTGGCGCGTGCAGCGGCGCGCCCGAGCGGCGCCTCGGTGTTCGCCTACCAAGTGTCAGACCCCGAGCGCTTTGGCGTGGTGACCTTTGACGAACGCGGTAAGGCGCTATCGATCCAAGAAAAGCCCGCGCGGCCAGAGTCAAACTGGGCGGTGACCGGGCTGTACTTCTACGACAACAAGGTCGTCGGCTTGGCGAAGAGTTTGGCGCCTTCGCCGCGCGGCGAATTAGAAATCACTGACCTCAACAAGCTCTATCTCGAACAGGGCGCGTTAACGGTCGAGCAAATGGGTCGCGGCTTCGCCTGGTTGGACACCGGCACGCCAGATTCGCTTCTGGAGGCGGCGGAATTCGTGCGTACGCTTGAGAGGCGCCAGGGCCTCAAGATCGCCTGCCCCGAGGAAGTGGCTTTTCGCATGGGCTACATCGACCATGCGCGGTTGCGGTCATTAGGCGAGGAACTCGCCAAGTCGGCGTACGGGCAGTATTTGTTGCAGCTGGCGGCGGATGCGGCGCGCAATTAGTGGGTTGGCGCGCCAGGCGCGTTTGCGCATGATCTAAGATGATCGCACAGGCGCGGACGACCGCGCCGTGCTGAACGTGGCGATGGTCAATTGAGGGCAAAAATGCCTGAAGGTGCGGTGTTAGTACTGGGGATGCATCGAAGCGGCACCAGCGCGCTCACGCGCGGGCTGGAGGTCTTGGGCGTTGAACTCGGCAAGAACCTGAAGCCCGGGATTGCCGGCGAGAACGACAAAGGCTTCTTCGAAGATTGGACCCTCTCCGCCATCAATGACGAGTTGCTGGCCTTGTCTGGTGAGCAATGGGACAGCCTGCGCGCGACAGCGCAGCCACATGCTCCGCCCTCGGAAGTGAACGCGCTGAAGATCAAGGCGCTTGGCTACCTTCAGAAGGCGTTCGGCGCGGCGCCTTGGTTTGCCTTCAAAGATCCGCGTTCGTGCCGGAACGTCGCGTTCTGGGAGGACGTAGTGCGGCGCGACGGGCGCAGGCCATTCTTCATCATCGCCTTTCGCAACCCCATGAGCGTGGCGCGGTCGCTGCAACGGCGGAATGGCTTCTCACATAAACAATCGTACAACATGTGGCTCGTGCATTATGCCAGGATCATGGAGGCTGTTCGAGACAAGCCGCATGCGTGCGTAGAATATGACGAGGTGATGCGTGAGCCGGGGCGCGTGCTGGAGCGCGTCGCCTGCGACATGGCTGATCCTACGGTGCGCGTGTCGCTACCGTTGCTCGCCGCGTACGAAACGGAGTTTTTGGATCCCAAGCTACGCAACCACGTCTTTCGCTCCGACACGTTGGAACTCGATGACGATTGTTCGCCGATGGTGGCGGACATCTACGCCATGTTGCAGAGAGAAGCTGCTGGCGAGGGCGTTGAGGCACGCGAGTGGGAGCAGCGCCTCGCCGCGTTTCGCGCACTCGCGCCGCATTTTGATTTAGCTGCTGAGTTTGGCGAACGAGTCGTAGCGCTCGCCGCCCAGAATGTCAGCGCTGAGGCGCGCGCCGCGCGCGCAGACGAGCTGGAGAAGAGACTAAGGCAACAAGAGGCCGAACACGCGAACGCCTTGGATCAGGCGCTCCAAGCCGCCGAAAGTCGTTTCGCGGCTACGCTCGCGGCTGAGCGGGAGAACGCGCGCGCAGCACTCGAACAGGCGGTGATCCGACACCGCGAGCAATACGCCGAGTATCTTCGCGAAACAATGGAGGCTGAGCGCGACCAGGCGGTGGCGCAACATGCCGCGGCCTTGGAAGCGGAATTGCGCAAATGGGAGGCGGCGGAAGAGGCGCACCTTGAGGCAATGCATGAGGCGCACCGGCGCGCTCAGGAACAAACGCGCGAGGAGGGCCGCAGAGCGCTCGTCGAAGCCGTCACCCGCGAGCGCGAGCACCACGCTTTCGCGATGGCGGAAGCGCTGACCGCAGAACGCGAACTGGCGAGCGCTAACCTAAAGGAGGCGATCGCACGGGAGCGGGCGGCGATCGAGCAGCTGAGAGCCGACGCGCACGTCGCCGAGAACGTCCTTCGCGCGGCAGCGGAAGCACGCGAACAAGCGCTCATAGCCTTACTCAGGGAGGAGCAGGAAAAATACGAAGCTGCGGCCGCACACGCAAGGCAGACGCAAGAGGAGATGCTGGCGCGCATCGACGGTCACACGGAGAGCGTTCGGCGCGAACAGCAAAAGAACGCCAAGCTGGAGCAGGCGTTGCGTCTCCTTGAAGCGCACGTCGCACATACCGACGCCGAGCGCCAGAGCCTCGCCGAGCACATACGCGCCCTGCGCAGTTCAACGAGTTGGCGCTTAACGGCGCCGCTGCGGCTTTTGAGCCGGGTGGCGACCGGGAAGTCTGCAAACGAACCTGAACTGGTCTTGACGCCTGCGATCGAGGCGGCGGCGCCGGTGCTCCACCGAACGACGGCGCACGCCAAGCCAGCTGCTGTGCGGAGAGTGCACTTCACGATTTGCGCGAAGAATTACCTGCCCATCGCTCGCACCTGCCTCGAATCCGCCCAGCGCCACCATCCCGAGGCCGACCATGTCTTGGTGCTGTGTGACGAAGTGGAGCAGGGTTATGAGCCAAACCGCGAGCCGTTTCGCGTCGTAACGCTCGCCGAGCTCGGCATCATCGGCGTCGAAGACATGAGGCTGCGTTACGACGTCATGGAGTTGAGCACAGCGATAAAGCCATTTGCGATTGAGCACTTCTTTCAACGCAATGCCGACGAAGTCGTCTATCTCGACCCCGATCTCTACTTCCTGGCGCCGATGCAGGCCGTCAGAGATGCTTTCGACACCGACGCGGAAGCGGTGGTAACGCCCCATATCACGGCGCCGGTCGATGACGGCAAAAATCCCAACGAGAGGGACATGCTGCGCTGCGGCGTGTTCAATCTCGGCTTCTTGGCGCTGAAGCGAACGCCGGATGTGTCGAACTTCGTGCGTTGGTGGGGGCAGCGGTTGCGAACGGGTTCTGTCTCCGACCCTGATCGAGGATTGTTCACCGACCAGAAATGGTGCGATCTGCTGCCTTGCTTCATCGAGAAGACCGAGGTGCTGCGCCATCCCGGCTACAACCTGGCCTACTGGAATCTGATGCAACGGCCAGTCGCACGCAATGAAGGCATGTGGACAGCCTCTGGTGAGCTGGTTTGCTTCGTGCATTTCAGCGGCGCGTCGTTCAACGACGCGAACGTGTTTTCCAAACATCAAGATCGTTTCGATGCCAACGGCATCGGGCAACTGCGCGAGCTTTACGACGAGTATCGCAATCGCGTGCGCGCCCATGGTTTCGGGGCCGAACCCCAGTACCGCTATGCATTCGACTTCGATCCCGCTGGACGTCGCATCGCCCCGATACTGCGCCGACTCTATCGCTCAGCGATGGCGCCGGATGGCGCGCGACCAGGCGCCAGCCTCGATGATATCCTGGAGTATTGCGACGAAACGGCGCCGGGCGCTCCCCAGTTCCAGAGCGCTCGCATCACCCGATTGCTGCACAAAATTTGGACTGAGCGGCCGGATCTGCAACAGGCCTTCGACCTCAACGCAGAGGCCGGACAGCAAGGCCTTGTAGGGTGGGCCGTCAGCGCGCTTCAGCGCGAGTACCAGCTGGACAGCAACGTCTATCCGCTAAATGGTCTGGGGGAGGGTGGCGCGGAGGATGGACCCGCGGTGAGCGAGAGCCCAATTGCAGATTTGTCTCGCTCCGTGCTTGCCCACGCCGACGCGCTGAGGCCTCTATATCGCCACTTGCCGCGACGTTGGCGCGAGCGCGCCAAAGTCGCGCTGACCCGGTCAGCTTACGCCGCTCAGGGTGTAGCACACGCTCCAGCCCCGCGCGCCGGCGCCGCACTCATCGGGTATGCGCGCGGCGAACTAGGCATGGGCGAACACGTCCGCATGACTGCGGCTGCGCTTGAATGTCACCAGGTGCCTATGGGCATCGTCAACATCACTGAGAGCGTCGTTGCCCGCCAGGAGGATAGGCGCTTCGATCACCTGCTCGACGAGCGAGCGAACTTCCGCGCGAACATTTTTCACGTTAACGCCGACCAAATGCCGGTCGTAACTGCGCGGTTGGGCGATCACTTTCTGTCGGGAAAGAAAAACATCGCATATCCCGCGTGGGAGCTTTCTGGGTTTCCTGACGAGTGGATCGAGAACCTAGCCCCCATGCAGGAATTGTGGGCACCTTCGCGCTTTATTGCTGAGGCACTGGCTCAAAAGCTGACTCAACCGGTTGTGCACATGACTCTGGCGGTTGAAATCGCCAAGGGTTACGAGCGATGGCGGCGCGCCGATTTCGGAATCCCTGATGACGCATTCGTATTTATGTTCCACTTTGATTTGGCGTCATACGCTTCCCGCAAGAACCCAGAAGGGGTGATTAATGCCTTTCTGTCCGCCTTCGGCGGGGATAGAGCCGGTGGCGGACTGCAGCCGATGTTACTGATGAAGGTACTATCGAGCGATCGGTTCCCCGACGCATTTAAGACGCTTCAGGCGAGGGCATCCGACCGGCGAATAGTGATCGTGTCAGAGACCATGACCGCGGACAGAATGCACGGCCTTATGAATGCCTCGGATGTTTTTGTCTCGCTCCATCGCTCCGAGGGCTTCGGTCGTGGCCCTGCCGAGGCCATGAGGCTCGGCAAGGCAGTGATCGCTACGGGATACTCGGGGAACCTAGACTATATGACCAGAGACAACAGCTTCCTGGTGCCATATTCCATGCGTCGGGTGGAGGTGGGGCAGTATCCATTTGGCGAGGGGCAGCACTGGGCCGAGCCCGATGTTGATGCGGCCGCCGATCTGATGCGCATGTTGTACGAAAATCCTGCGATGGCGCAGCGGGTGGGACAGATCGCAGCCACCCACATGAATGAACATCATTCAGCCGCCGCTGCCGGCCTGAGGCTGAAACGCCGCTTAAACGATCTAAGAGTCTACTAGGAAGTCCCACAATGCGCGAATGCTCAAAGTCCATTCAGCGTCGGCTGTCCAATCCAGCTTTCCTCACCCGATACTTCAAGGGAAGTGGCATAGACATTGGTGGGTTCCCAGACCCGCTTTCTCTTTACGTCGAGATGTTTCCGCTCATGGACTCAGTCCGAGTCTGGGACCTTCCGGATGGCGACGCCCAGCACATGGAAAGGATCCCAGATAACATGTTCGACTTTGTGCACTCTAGTCATTGCCTGGAGCATCTCGTAAATCCAGAGCAAGGACTGGCAAATTGGTTTCGCATTGTGAAGCCAGGCGGATTTCTGATTGTGACCGTTCCCGATGAAGACCTGTATGAACAAGGCGTGTTCCCGAGCGAGTTCAACGGAGATCACAAGTGGACTTTCACCATATTCAAGGCTAAATCCTGGTCCCCGCGATCTCGAAACATCATCGACTTATTGCGCGCGTTGGGGCCAGCAGCAGATATTGAGAGGCTTGAACTCCTGACCGCGACTTATCGATATCGAATGCCGAGATACGACCAGACTCTCACCCCAGTTGCAGAATGCGGTATCGAGTTTGTGGTGCGCAAAAGACTACCGCAGGAAATCGAAAGCGGCGGCCTAGAGCGCGTCTCGTGCGATTTCTCTCCGCATCTGAACAAGTATCTTAATCAATATGTCGCTGACATGGCGACAATCAAAGTAGCCAACAAAGTCGCGCCACCTTTTCAGTCAGATGAGCCAATAGAGTAGGAGGTAGGGAAAAACCGCGAGGTGAGCTCAATACTATCGACAACCAATGAGCTTGTGGGTTTCTTGTAGCTCCGCCACCTTGGCTTCGAGCGCCTGTTGAAGCGAGAGCGTGTAGGCGTCTTTTTCGTTTAAGGCGCGCACCAGCGAGGCAATGTACTCGTCCTTCTTTGCGATCATGGCTTCAAGCTTAGTAAGTCCCTCGGCATTCCGCTTTGCCACTGCCGCCGCCGCCTCGGCCAAAGCGCCCACCTCCCGTGTGATGCGCCAATCATCGTCTTCCATGGGCATCCAGCGGATTGACGAAATCGCAAATGCCGCCTGCTGAGCATGCGAGCGCTTGGTCGTGGCGACCTCAGCGTAGGGATCCTCATACTCAAAGCTAATTGTGCGCGTGATGGCGCGGCTCTCGGCGATCGCGCGGGTTATGATCACGGTTCGATCATGGAGCTGTGTGATGATGCGATCCACCCTCTTGCCGTCGATGGAGATTTGCAGTGCGTCATAATTGAAGCGCTGAGCGGCAAACGGGCACTCGATAATCAGCGCGTACTCTGCGCTGTACATCGGCCACTGAACATAGAGCCGCGCGGGACCTGGGGCAGCGGCGAAGCGCCATGCATCCGCGGTTCCGCCTTCTGGAGAGAGCCACCCTTCGCCCAAAATCGCGTCAGTCCCGGGCCGTAGCTCAAGTCCGCGCGGCCGAGGCTTAGGCGCATAGGTGCCGCCCGCGCGGGGCCTCGGCCTCGCCGTTGCGCGGACCGGCTTCGCCGCGCGCAGCCGGGAATCCAACTCTTGGTTGGCGATCTCCCACAAGGCCATGTCATCTTCATTCGCGTCGATCAGCGCACGCACCACGGAGGCGGGAGCGCGCTCGGTGAGCGAAGCATGGCTGCTGACATTGACGGCCGGCAGGCCTCTGGTCAGCGGCGTTCCGAGCTCGCGCGCGATCAGCGTCAGGCTCTCATCCATGCGCTCGCAAACCCCGATCATGTCTGCACTGGCTAACCGGCTCCGGGCGAGGCGTGACGTCAGCGCATCAGCGGGAGCGTTCAGATTCCAGGGCAAATTATGCCCGATCAACCAGCTGGCATAATTGCTTACGGCCCCCCACCACACGCCCTGAGTTGTCGCGAACTCCTCCAGCGAAACACTCTGCACCTTGCGCAACAGTTCCGCCGACGCAGAGCGATCTTTGTCAGCCGGCGCTGGCAATCCCCGCCAGAACCGGTAGGTCGATAAAGTGCGCTCGACTGGGTGCCGCATGAAGATTAGCAAGCGCGCCGGATCGCAGAATGCATCCCGGTACCAATAGGGCAGGTGAGCGCTGGCGAACCGGACCTCTGGGGGAAGGGGGCCAAGCGTACGATCCCGAACCTCAGTCTCCGTGTCTTCCACGCGATGAATTTGGTGAGGCTGCAAACTCGCTTCTAGGAAGTGCCTAACCGCCGTTCCCGCTGTCTTGGGCACGTGGAGGAAGAATACGGGCTGCTCCCATAGGCTCTTTACATTGGCAAAATGCGCTTGCGCATATACGTCCATGGGGCGTGTGTCCTGATCGCGATCGATAAACGCCGTAGTGAGGCGCGCTCCGTCGACGAATCGCCCCACGTGTCGATCATTTCACGTTCGCCCCGATTCGTCCTCACTCTATGTTCAGGTTGCCACCCGTCGCGGTGTAGTACTCGTGGCCTGGCGCCGCGCTAGGCCTCATGACGAGCTATTTCCGACATACCCGTGCGCGCCCTTGGGGGGAGGGCCGCCGTGCAGGCCTCCCCGTGTCAAAGCGTGACTGGAGGGCGCGCAAGGCCCAGGGGTGCATTGTCGTCAGCGAAGTCGACGTGTCGACCGTCCCCGCGCTCCGCATAAATTAGCCATTGGTGCCCACGAATCCCCGGTGGCTTAGCCTTGAAAATGGTCAACCCATGCCTAGCGAATAGGTCCCGCACGAACCCGACATCGTATATTGCTGCGTTGGTGAGATCGTCGGGATTGATGTACAAACAATTCTGAAAAGTCTGCATCATGGGATAGTGCTGCTTGTCGAACATGAACCATGTACTTCGAAACACGCCACCAGAATCGAGGCGGCGAACGCATTGCGCGAAGTAGAATGCCAAATCGGGCTCAATAATGTGAGTGAAAACAGAGTGTGCGTTTATCAGGCTGAATTGCTCATCGACCTGAAAATCTACATACTGCTTCCCATTGGGGTTCAGCCCAACATTTCGCACGTTGAGGTGCTGAAAGGTGAAACCCGACCGGCGCAAATATCTCTGGCACCACTCGACTGACGGACGATAAAGGTCGAGGCCAAGATACCGCTCTGGAATGGCGGTCCGTTGCAGCATCATCTGTCGGGCAATCCTCCCACAGCCGCAACCGAAGTCCAATACCGAGCGGTAGTTCTCTTCTGGTACATCTTCGCCGAAAACCAAAACGCCATGCGGATTTTCGAAGTGTTCTGTGCCCTCATGACCCACGCTGCGCCTTAACTCGGCCGGCGGCATTGGCAGCGCCAGACTCTCGGCCTCCGATGAAAGCTTCAAATCAGCCCCCACTCGGCGGGAACAACGCCGATGATCTGTTGGTTTGTGACGCTGAAGCCGTTCATGGTCCAGAGCGCCAGCGTGCCGTCGGTGTTGCGCCAGAGTATGTCGT
>CAYRHK010000062.1:0-10995 GCA_964423825.1 uncultured Terricaulis sp.
GTCGGCCGGGCCATCTGGGTTTTTGGCGCCGGTGATCGAGCGGCCTTGCTGGCGATCCTTGGCGTAGGCGACGCCATTTTGGTAGGCGACTTCAGATTGCGACAGGCCTTGCAGGCCGACGCCCAGACGCGCCACGTTCATCATCGTGAACATGGCCGCGAGTCCCTTGTTCTCGATGCCGCATAAATAGCCAACGGCGTCATCGTAATTGAGCACGCACGTCGAATTGCCGTGAATGCCCATCTTCTCCTCGATCTTGCCGCAGACGACGCCATTGCGTGCGCCCAGCGAGCCATCGGCGTTGACCAGGAATTTCGGCACGATGAACAGCGAAATGCCCTTTGTGCCCTGCGGCGCACCTTCGATGCGCGCCAACACCAAGTGGATGATGTTCGAAGCGAGATCGTGTTCGCCGGCGGAGATGAAAATCTTCTGCCCCGAAATGCGATAGCTGCCGTCGGCCTGCGGGATCGCCTTGGTGCGCAGCATTCCCAAATCGGTGCCGCAGTGCGGCTCAGTGAGGTTCATGGTGCCGGTCCACTCGCCAGTGACAAGCTTTGGCAGATACCTCTGCTTCTGCTCGGCGCTGCCATGCTGGTGGATCGCTTCATAAGCGCCGTGGCTCAGGCCCGGATACATGGTGAAAGCCATGTTGGCGCTCGAGCACATTTCACTCCAGGCCAGCGCCACGACGTGAGGCAAACCTTGGCCCCCGTAGGCAGGATCGCTGGACAGCGAGGGCCACCCCGCTTCGACAAATCCCTTGTACGCATCCTTGAAACCCGGAGGCGTCGTCACTGAGCCGTCGCCATTGCGCACGCAGCCGTGTTCGTCACCCACCTTGTTGAGCGGCGCCAGCACGCCTTCGCAGAACTTGGCCCCCTCTTCGAGCACTTGCTCGATCACATCCAACGAGGCCTCCGAGAAACCCGGGAGGTTGGAATAGCGCTCGATGTCGAGCACGTCCTTGAGGAGAAAGCGGTATTCGCGCAGGGGCGCCGTGTAGCTCGGCATGAGGCTCTCCGTGGCTTTGCGATCTCTATAGACGCGTTAGTGCGCGTCTTCGAGGCGCTTCTTGGCCTCCTTCTCAAAGGCGCGTGCTGCGCCCATGGCGGCCGGCGCCGCCGGCTTGGCCAAGAATTTTTCCAGCTGTGCAATGCCATTGTTGAGCGCCTCGATGGCGGCGTCGACATCCTCGCGCTGGGACTTAAGCGCCTCGATGCGCACCTTGAACCGCTTCAGCGCGGTTTGCGCCTGCGCACGCTGGTCAACCCTGTAAAGGTCGAGAATTTCCTTGATCTCGATGAGCGAGAGACCGACGCGTTTACCGCGCAGAATGAGTTGCAGGCGAGCGCGATCCTTGTGCGAGTACACGCGATTGAGCCCGTCGCGGCGCGGCGTGAGCAGGCCCTTGTCTTCATAGAACCGGAGCGCGCGCGGCGTGACGCCGAATTCCCGTGCCAGTTGCGAGATTGTGTACGTCCGCTCTGTCTTGCTCATGTGCTCGCTCCGACGCCTCCCAATATTCCTCCTAACTTCCGTTGACGTTAGCGTCAAGTTAAGTTGACGGGAGCGTCACGAAATCGGGCTGGTCAGAAAATCGGCGGAAATCGCTGCGATGTCCGAGGCGCCCGTCAGCGCCATTGTCAGGTCCAACTCAGCCATCAGGTATTCCATAACCGCCTGAACCCCAGCTTCGCCCTGGGCCGCCAGCCCGTAAACGTATGGACGCCCGATCCCGACAGCATGGGCGCCAAGCGCCAGCGCTTTGAATACGTCAGCGCCGCAACGGATGCCGCTGTCCATGAGCACGGGAATTTTGCCGCCCACAGTCTTCTTTACCGCGTTCAGAGCATCGAGCGCTGAAAGCCCGCCATCAACCTGTCGACCGCCATGGTTCGATACCATGACCCCGTTATAACCCTCCCCAACGGCCTTGGCGGCGTCATCCGGACGCAAGATCCCTTTCAAAATCACGGGTAGCTTTGTCCACGACCTGATCTTGGCGATACGCGCCCAATCGAGACTTGGATCAGAAAACACCTGTGTGAAGTGGACCGCCGCAGCGAGCGGGTTTTCCTCAGGCGACTGCGCCAGTAGCGCACGGAAAGCAGGATCAGATGTGTATTGCGCAATGCCCTGACCGCGCAGGAACGGCAAAAAACCCAAATCCAAGTCGCGCGGTCGCCAACCCAAAATCGTGGTGTCGAGCGTGATGAAGATGCCGGCGCAACCGCACGCCTCTGCACGCTTCACGAAGCTTTCGGCGACGGCGTCAGATTTGCCCCAATAGAGTTGAAAGAAGCGCGGGCCATCCCGGTTAGCCTCGGCGATCTTCTCCATGGGCACAGAGGCTTGGCTCGAAATGATCATGGGCAGATTGAGTCGCGCCATGGCGCGCGCGACCGCAAGGTCAGCCTCGGCATGAACCATTTCCAGCACGCCAATGGGAGAAGAGAAGAGCGGAGCAGCGAAGCGTCTACCAAATAACTCACAGCCCAAATCGCGCCGCGCCGCGCCCGCCAACATGCGCGGGGCAATCTTCCAACGCGCAAACGCGGCGCGATTTGCGTCCATCGTGCTCTCAAGCCCAGCGCCGCCAGCGATATAGGCCCGCGCTTCCGGCGTCATCACCGCGCACGCAGACGCCTCGATCCCGGCAAAGCTTGTGGATAAATCCGGACGCACACCGCCCAAACCGCGCTGGTAGATCGCGCCTTGCGCTTCAGGACCGACATGTCGTGGCGTTTCAGGCATACATAAATCCTTGTTTACCATTTTACTCGCCATTAACACGCGACCTCCTTTGATCGACACTACAAACGTGTGGGCGATTCTCGATTCTTTCGGGCTCGCTCAGAGGGGTTGAGCGTGAGCGCGCGGTGCGCTCGAACGCGAGGGCAAGAACATGGCGGGCGGGCAATCGCAGTCGCAATCTCACAGTTGGAGCCTTGCAGGCATCGACCCCAAGGTGCGCGAAGCCGCGCGGGAGGCGGCCGCGCGCCAAGGCATGACGCTCGCCGAGTATCTCAATGCCGCGCTCGCCGCGCGTCAGCAGCCCGCGCCCTCGACGACGGCATCCTCCGCGCCGCCCCATAATGCGCCGCGACTGCGGACGCGCCTTAGCCTCGGCGCCGACCCTGGCGCCGAAGAAGACGATTGGCGCAGCGCGGCGGGGCTGAAGTCGCCCGACCCCGCGCAGTTGGCGCAACGCATGGAAGCAATCGAGCGCCGCACCCAGTTGGCGGTGGCTGGACTCGATCGCGCGGTGGCGACAATTGACCGCTCGCTCATTGGATTGGCCGCGCGCGTTGAAGACGCCGAAACCGCATCAAGCGAAGCTGCAGAACGCATTGCCGAGGCGCTCGACACCTTCCGGGCTGCAGGCGACATGCTAGGCGGCAATATCGACGACGCACGCACGCGCCTCGAGAACCAAGCAGCGGCTGCCGAAGACATTGCCCGTCGCGCGGAGGCGACCGCCAACTACCTCGCGTCAACGATGGAAAGCCGTGACGCGCAGATGGCGCAAACGCTCGAACAAGCGCGCGCCATCGCTGAAGAAGCCGCCGAGCACGCCGCGCACGCTTCGGCGGACGCGGTCCTGGAATTACGCCGGCTTCAGCAGGAAATGACTCAACGTCTCGCCGAGACCGAAGTGTCGACGCGGCGCGCCGTGGCGACCGCGATTGAGAACGTGCGCAGCGAGGCGGCCGGAGACATGATCGGCGCAAGCGGGGGTCTGCTCGAGCAAGTTTCTCGCCTCGAGGCCGAGGTTGCAGAGCGCCTTGGCGGGTTCGAGCAACTGAAGTCCGACCACGTTGCTCTGATTTCGCGCATTGAACGCGCCGAAGCGAACGCCCGTGAATCGACTGCCGGCCTGCGCCAAGCGGCCGGAGCAGCGATCGCCGATCTCCGCAACGCCCAACTCACTTTGGCGGCGCGCGTCAAACAGGTCGAGGATATCGGCGGCGCTCCCGCCGATGTGACAGACCTGCGCCACGCCCAACAGGATATCGCCGAACGCCTGGCGGCGCTCGAGGCAAGAACCGAAGTTAGCCCCGTCACCGACGCTCTCGCCACGTTTGAGCAACGCTTGGCGCAAATCGAAAGCAACGCCGGCAAGAGCGATCACGTCGACGGCGCCGTGAAGACGCTCGACGCGTCCCTGCAGCGGCTGGCGGCGCGAATTGCCGAAACCGAGTCGACAGCCAACACGGCGATCCGCACCCTTGAGGAAGCGGTCTCCTCGATCGGCGCCCGCGTCGAGCAGGTTGACGCCGCCGAGGAAACCGAGGCGCTGCGGGCAATGCTGGAGCAGCGGCTGGATGCGATGGCGCAATCGGTGTCGCATATGGTCGGCGAGGTTCGCAGCGAGTTGGCGGGGCAACTGCAAGCGGCGCTCGCCGGCGTCGCTGGTGAGGGGCTCGAGGATGCGCTCACCGAAGTCAATCACCGGTTCGCCGCAGCCGAACGACGGCAAGCGCAAACGATCGAAGCGATTTCGCTTGAAATCAAGCGGATGTCGGAAACCGTCGACAAACGGTTGCGGGCGGTCGAAGCGCGCAATGACGACGCAGCGGCCGTTGCTGTGCGCGAAGAATTGGCGCGCATGGCGTCGACGTTGGAGCAACGCTTCGACGAAATTGAGCGCCGCGAAGCGGCGGCGTTCGACCGCGTGGGCCTCGAAGTGGGCCGCTTGTCCGAGCGCTTGGAAGAACGCGTCGGGACAGTAGAGGCGCGCAGCGCCCAAGCCATCGAGCATGTTGGCGAGCAAGTCGCGCGCATGGCGGAGCGCTTGACCCAACGCCACGACACGCTGGCGCGCGAACTGGGCGAACGCATGGTCGACAGTGAGGAACGCACCAGCCAGCGCCTCGCTGACGCCGTCAATTCGATGATGCAACGCTTGGCCGAAGTGGAGACAAGCTCCGCCGAGGCGATCGCGCCTGTCCAAAAGGCGGTATCGAGCGTCGCCTCCAAGCTTGAGCAATATGAGACCCAGATAGATCCGCCTCCACCAGCGAGTGACCGGCCAGCGCCGCCGATGAGCTTCGAGGATCTCGAGGACTACGTCGATCTGCTGGAGGATGTCCCCCCTCGGCAAATCGCGGAAACAGATGCCGCACCGGCCGCAATCCAAGACGAGACGACGGGGCCAGTCGAAATGGCGGCGCCGACAATAGCCACAGATGACGACATCTACTTCACTGAAATCGACGACGACATATTGGCCGAAGATGGTCCTGCCGTCAGCGCCGAGCTAAGTCCCGCCGCAGAGCCTGCGGCGCCCGTTCCGGCCATTGATGAGGACATTCTTGCCGAGGATCCGATCGCAGATCAGGTGAGAGCCGGACTTGAGCCCGCCGGCGACTCCTTCTGGGCGCCCCCGCCCGACGAAGGCGCCGACATCGCGGCGTTCAAGGCAAACGACATCCAAGGGCCCATTGATGAGCCCCAATCCGAGGCGCCGACAGGGAAGAACGCCTACCTCGCCCACGCGCGACGCGCAGCCCAGGCTCAATCCCAACCCAAGCCCCGTCCGGAAGCCGTGCCAACTCCGAAGCTCAGCTTACGCGGTTCCAGCCGTGTCGTGGTTTGGGGCGCTGCCGGCGTCATTGCTTTGTTGTTGATTGGAGGAGCGCGCTATTGGGTGCAGCAAAATGCGCCCGCGCCCGACGCCGCACCCGTTGAGCCCAGCGCCGCGCCGGCGCCCGATCCTTTAGCGCTTGAAGCCCCGGTCGACGAAACGCTCACGATCACCGCGCCGATGGAGGGCGAAACGCCGACCATCGCGGGACCGCTTGCCCCGCGCAACGTGTCGCTGGAGCAAGCAGCCCAAAGCGGTGACCTCGTCGCTCAATACGAACTGGCCCTCCAACGACTGAGCGCAGGTCGCAGCCAAGAGGGCGTAGCCCTACTCCGCGGCGCCGCCGATCGGGGCTTTGCCATGGCGCAGTATCGTCTGGCCAAACTGTATGAGCGCGGCGAAGGCGTTCAGGCGGACCTGGCCATGGCGCGGCAGTGGACCGAGCGAGCCGCCGCAGCCGGCAATCGCCGCGCCATGCACGACCTCGGCGTATACTTCGCACGCGGCGAGGGCGCGCCGTTGGACGAGGCCGCGGCGTTCCGCTGGTTCCGCCAGGCAGCTGAACTGGGCGTCGCGGACAGCCAATACAACCTGGGCATTCTTTATCAGCAGGGACGCGGCGTGAACGCGAGCGCGTCGGAAGCTCTGTTCTGGTTCCTGGTTGCGGCGCGGCAGGGCGACCAGGATGCCTCTACGCGCGCCATTGCGCTGGAAGCGCAGCTGACGCAGGCTCAAGTCGGACAGGCGCGCGCGCGCGCCGAGGCGTTCCGACCGCGGGCCGCCAGCGCAATCGCCAACGGCGAGTTTGGGCCACGCCCGTGGGCGCCGCCGAGGCCCGCGACATAAACGCCGCGACGGCGTTGCCAGAGCCGTATTCGGCGCTCATAAGCTCTCGTCCAGGCTCAACGCCAAATCAGAGCTAATTGCTTGATCTACATGCCGATCGCCGAAATGCCGGTGAACGTCGCGCTCGTGCTGTTAGTCAGCGCGGCCATCGGGTTCGTGTCGGGACTCGTCGGTGTTGGCGGCGGCTTTATCATGACGCCCTCATTGATGTTCTTGGGGGTGCCAGCGCCAGTTGCGGTCGCGACCGGCGCCAGTCAGATCGCGGCGACATCGTTCTCAGGCATCGTCGCGCAGACCCGGCGCAATGCCGTCGACTGGCGCATGGGCATGTTGCTGTCGATCGGCGGAGTACTGGGCGGCGCCTCTGGCGTCAGCCTGTTTCGCCACCTGCTCCGGATCGGACAACTCGATCTCATCATCTCCCTGCTCTATCTCGCTCTCTTGGCCATAATTGGCGGCCTGATGCTGATGGAAGGACTGGCCGTCATGCGCGGGCGCGGTGGCGGCGGCCTGCTGCGGCGCTCCTCGCGCGGTTTCGCGCACGCCTTGCCATTGCGGCTGCGCTTTCCACGGTCCGGCTTGTACATCAGCGTACTGCCGCCTCTGGCGCTTGGTTTTCTAATCGGCGCACTCGCCGCGATCATGGGGCTCGGCGGTGGGTTCATATTGATCCCCGCCATGATCTACCTCTTGCGTATGCCGACCAACGTCGTGATCGGCACCTCGTTGTTTTACGTTTTGATCGTCTCCGGTCTCATCGTGCTGATGCAGGCGACGCAGACACAAACGGTTGACCTAGTTCTCGCCGGCCTACTCATGATCGGCGGCGTGGTGGGCGCCCAGCTGGGCGTGCGCCTGGGCGCTGGGCTGAAGAGCGAGCACCTCCGCGCGCTGCTTGGCGCCATTCTCCTGGCAGCGAGCGCAAAATTTCTTGTCGATGTCGTGGTCCCTCCTACCGAGCCCTACGTGCTCGCCAGCGGCGCCTGGGCAACTGCTGACGACACACGCCCAATCGGAGTCAATTCGCCGCTTCCTGCAGCGGTCGTGGAAGAGCAGATCACGGTGAGTTCGGATTACGAGGGCTCAGAAGTCACCGTATTCGGAGTCAATCCCGATAGGCGCGGGCGTGGTGACATCGTCGTCGTCCTGCGAGGACCAGAACAAGGCGCAAGCGTCATGCGCAAACGCCGTTCGCTCGGCGTTTGGTTGAATGGCCCCGCCGTTGAGTTCAGCAACACGCCTTCCTTCTTTGCAGTTTTGAGCAATCGCCCGCTGCGCCAAATCGCAAGTCCCGAAGCGATCTGGCGGTATCGGTTGGATCCTGCGGCGACCGCGCGCCTTGCGAGCGCCGTCCCAGCGGGCGGCGATCCATCGGCCTATCGCGCCGCACTCGTGCGCCTGCGCCGCGACCAAGGACTGTACCAGGAGGGCGGGCTCTCCCCCGAAAACAGCCGTGAAGGATTGACCCTGTACCAGGGGGGGCTCTTCCGCGCCGTCGTTCGATTGCCGGCGAACGCGCCCATCACCACCTATTACGCCGATACCTATCTGTTCCGCGACGGACAATTGGTGTCCTCCCAACGCGTCCCGCTGCGTGTCGAACGCGTCGGCATCGAACGTCGCATCCACGACCTAGCGCACGGCGCGTCATTCTTGTACGGTATTGTCGTCTTGCTGCTTGCGCTCTCCGCGGGTTGGTTTGCAGCCGCATGGTTCCGGCGCGCGTGAGCAAGGAGGCGCCGTTTCTCCCGCGCGCGGCCCTGCGCCTGGGTTTTCTGGGGCTGGCGCCGCTGGCGATTTCTGCGCTGGTGTCCTTGTCGCAACACGCCTCGACGGCGCGTTTGGGCGCTCTTGCCTTCTCAATCTATGCTGCAGTTTTGCTTTCCTTTCTCGGTGGCGTGCGGTGCGGTTTCGAGATTATGCGGGCGCCAAGCGCGCCAAACAGCTTACGTTTGGCGTTCAGCGCGCTCCCAGCGCTCGCCGGCTGGGCCTTGGCGCTAATCGTCGTGTTCGCTCCTGTGTTGCTTGGCGCATCCGCAGCCTTCGCAGGCTTGTTCAGCGCCCAGTATCTCTGGGATCATCGCAGCGCTATCGATGCTGGCGCGCCCGCTTGGTACCCGCTGCTGCGTCAAGTGCTTACAGGCGGAGCAATGATCATCTGCCTGCTGATCCCGCTCGCGAGCGCGCTGCACCGCTTTTAATCCTCTAACAACCGCTCCTGTGGTGCAGGCAGGACGCGATCCCGACCAATCACGAGCGCTATGGCGCCATCGGGAAAAATCGACGCAAACGCCTCATCGCGTACGTTGAGGCCGCCGGCATAAGCGCCGAAAGCTGGCATCACCAAACGCACCCCATCGGTGGCGAAGCAACGTCTGCGAACGCTGCGCCCTCTGCCTGCCACGCGTGCGCACGGATGCAGATGCCCGGCGATCTCTCCGGGCTCGCCACTCGGCACGTGGCGAAATTTCAGCGCGCTAATTTGAAGCTCGCTGCGCCACGCCCCTCCAAGCGTCTCGGCGCTTCGCCCATCATGGTTCCCCTCCACCCAAACCCAATCGGCGGCCCCGATCAGGGTCTCAAGTAGCGCGCGATCTTGTCCGTCCATGCGCGAGGAGCCGCCGTAGTCGTGGAAACTGTCGCCCAGAGAAATGACAATATCGGGTGTGTGCTCGCGGATAAGCGCCGCGAGCCGCTGCAGGGCTGCATGTGTATCGTACGGAGGCAGCATTTGGCCGCTCAGCGCGTAGGATGAACCCTTCTCCAAATGCAGGTCAGAGACGAGAAGCGCACGCGCTTCCTCAATCCAAAGCGCGCCGCCCGGCAGAGCCTTCACGCGGACGCCGGCGAGAATTGTCTCCACTGAAGCGCCAACGATGGCCAGCGGCGGCGGCGCAGCCGCAACGCGCTTCCGCGGGGGTCTCGGCATCGGAACTGGCTGCGACAGAAGCGCCATAACTGATCTTACCGGAGATTCGAGTTCACAGCACAGACGAACCTCACGGCGTCACGATCGCGAAGTTAGGATCAGGCGTTTCGAACACATCGCCCATGCCGCGCAACGAGCCGCGATCGCCGCTGATGCGGATGGCGCCGGTGAGCACGGCGCGTGTCATGGTCCCGCTCGCCATCGCCTGCAAGAACGTCGCACGCGGAGACGTGATGGTGGGCGCATCAGCGAGCGTCACATCACGCTCGTGCACCAGAACGCCGTTGGCGATGGTGACAGCGAAGCGCTCCTCGCGCTCCGGGAACACCAGATTGAAAGCAAAACGCCGCTCTCCTAAAAGTTCCGGATTGAGCCGCACCGCGAGCAGGTCCAAGATGTACGAAGTTGGCGTCGCGGCGACCAAGTCAGCGCTCTGTACAGAACTCGGCCGATCCGGCGGCCCTTGTTCGAGTTCGCGCGCCGCCACCAGATACATGTTGCGCCAGATCGCGCTTTCGGCCTGGAAAGCCATCTGCCGGTGCGTGCGCGCGAGCAGCGCGCGCGCCTCGCGGTTGTCGGGCGCGGCGAACACCAAGTGGTTCAGGACCCGCGCCGCCCAGCGATAATCGCCTTCGTCGAAGGCGCGCTGACCCTCCGCCAGCACCCGCGCTTCCCCGCCCATGGCGCGCACGAAACGTGCGGCCTCTTCCTCGGGCGGCAGCGGATAGAGGTTCGCGGGATTGGCGTCGTACCAGCCCATGTACCGCTGATACACCGCCCGCGAATTGTGCATCATGGTGCCGTAGTAGCCGCGATTGAACCAACGGCTAGCGAGCGCCTCGGGCAAGCGCACCTGCTCGGCGATTTCGCGGTCGGTGTAGCCTGCATTCATCAGCCGCACAGTCTGGTCATGCAGATACTTGTAAGCGTCGCGATGACTGCCGACGAAGTCGCGCACGCGGTCCCCTCCGAAGCGCGGCCAAGCATGGCTGGTCACCATGATCTCCGTGCGGTCTCCGTAGAGGCGCAGAGCTTCGGTGAGATAATCCGCCCACGCTTTGGCGTCGCGAACCAGCGCGCCGCGCGGGGTCAGTATGTTGTGCATCGAAGCATTGGCGTTTTCCGCCAGGCAGAGCACGCCGAAATCGGGGAAGAAGAAATTCATCTCCGCCGGCGCTTCGGTATTGGGGGTCACTTGAAACTCAATGCGCACGCCATCGATGGTGAGCGTTTCGCCGGTGCGTGCGATGGTGCGCGTGGGCGGAATGAGCGTGAACGTGCCTGCGGAAACCGCGAGCCCGATGCCGGAGGTCATCTGCCCTTCGGGACCGGGCGTGAGGCCAGAACCGAACTGATAAAGAGCACGGCGCCCCATGGCGTTGCCCGCGATCACGTTCTCGGTGACCGCGTGCTCCATGAAACCTTCGGGTGCGATGATCTCGACCCGGCCCGCTTGGACGTCTTCGGGCGAAACAACGCCGCGCACGCCGCCGAAGTGGTCGACGTGGCTGTGGGTGTAGATCACCGCCCGCACCGGCAGGTCGCCGATATGGCGGCGCGCGAGCGCAAGCCCGGCGGCGGCGACCTCGCTCGACGTCAACGGATCGATGATGATGAGCCCTGTGTCGCC
>CAYRHK010000063.1:0-10958 GCA_964423825.1 uncultured Terricaulis sp.
GACCTCTTCGCCGACAGCGACAGCAACGGTCGCCCCGACGGCGTTCTGTCCACGCGCGCCACCAGCACGGGCTGCTACGATCCGCTCAATCAGAACTCGACCGAACGCTGCTACTATTCCTTCCTGCAGGGAACTTCGATGGCGACGCCGCACGTCTCGGCAGCATTGGCGCTGCTTGCGGCGCAAACCGGCCTCCGGGGCCGTCAACTTGAGGCTGCCCTGTTTACGCGCGCCGTCGCGCCGCTGCCGCCGGAGTTCGGCCAAATCGAGTGCGCGCGCTCGCGCAATGCCACGCCTATCGCCGCAGGATCTCCCACTTGCGCGCGCCCCAGCGGGCGTGGCCGGCTTGATCTTGGATTGGCGCTGGCGGCGTTGCCGGGAGCAACTCCTTGAGCCGCGCTTTACGGAGAGCCGCGAGCAGCCCAAGGTGGCGACCATGAACTGGGAGACGCTCCGTTTGGGCGGCGTAGCCGCGAGCGCGGCAGTGATCGCGTGGTGCATCGCCATGTCGCTAGCGGCTTCAGAAGGGGCGCGTGCGCAGTCCGCTGCCCCGGTCCTGGCGCAGACGACACAGACGCCAACTCACGTCGCGTTCCTGGTCCGCTTCCGCGGCGAGGGTCCCATCGCACGCGCCCAGCGCGACGCCGCGCGCGGCCGCACGCAGCAAGCGCAAGCCATCGTGGAAGCGCAGCTGCGACGGCAGACGCCTTTCAACGGCCTCTGCTTCGACCGGTTCACGGTCGGCGCGGCGGAGATCGTGCTGCGCTCGTGCGAGCCGGTGACCATGACCGATCGCGCAGCGTACCAGCAGCGTTGGACCGCGCGTTTGGACGCCATGGGCTCGGTTGAATATGTTGACCCCAACGCCACCGCGAGCACCGAACGGGCGCCGGGGTAGGAGGCAAACACCATGCATGATGGCGGCCCTGCGTTCTTGGGCGGTTTCGAAGAGCGGATCGTCGCCACCATCGATGGCCTTGCCTTGTACGCGCGCGACTATGCACCGCTGCAGCCCGAAACAGGGTTGCCAGTCATTTGCCTGCACGGGCTCACGCGCAACTCGCGCGACTTCGAAATCGTGGCGCCACGCATCGCCGCGCTGGGCCGACGTGTGATTGCCCAGGATGTGCGCGGACGCGGACGCAGCGCCAACGATCCCGACCCGGCCCACTATGTCCCAGCGGTCTACGCGCAGGACGTCGTAAAGCTCATGGACGACCTTGGCGTTGCACGAGCGGTGTTTGTCGGCACCTCGATGGGCGCCCTCATCACCATGACGCTTGCCGCGATGGCGCCGGACCGCATCGCCGCCGCCGTCTTGAACGATATCGGGCCCCGCATCGAAACCGCCGGGCTACGACGCATTGGCGGTTATGTGGGCAAATCTCTCGCGTTCCCAAGCTGGCAGGATGCCGCCGCTGCCGCACGCGCCATTGCGGGCGCCGCATACCCCGCACGTGCAGACGACGTGGCCTTTTGGCTCAGCTTCGCCAGACGCACCTTCCGCCTGCGCGACGACGGCCAGGTCGAGCCAGACTACGATCCCCACATCGCGCTGGCGTTTTCGACGCCCGAGGAGACCGCGCCCACGCCCGACCTAACGCCGTTGTTTCAGGCCTTGGCGTCCAAGCCCGTGCTCTCGGTGCGCGGCGAGATTTCAGACCTGTTGAGCGCGGAAGGCGTTGCGCACATGAAGCGGGTCAAACCCGACCTCGCAACGATAGTGGCGGCGAACACCGGCCACGCGCCGATGCTCGAAGAGCCAGAGGTCTGGGATGCGTTGCTGAACTTCCTGGCTCGGGTCGAGTAGGCTACGGCGCTACTCCACCGACAGGATCGTCGCGACGCCCTTGCGGCCATCAGAGGCTTCGTAGCGCGTGGAAAAACCAGGCTCGAACTTGATGTCGTCGGCGAAGGTCATCGTAATGTTCTCAGCGCCCTTCAGCTCCATCACTTTCGAACCGTCGGGACGCGAATAGGTCCCCGTTCGCCCGTCACCGGAACTCACAGTGCCGGCGTCGCGATCGAATGTCGCCACCACTTCGGTTCCGGTATCGCCGGCAAACTTTACTTTGATCTTCATCGCACTCTCCAAGGCATGCGCCCAAGGCGGAGTCACCCTAGACACAAACCTCGTCGGATGCACCTAGGCGGGAAGCGTCACTCGAAGGAGAGCGCCGCGCTCGGCATCCGCGACGACGACATCGCCGCCATGCGCCCGCGCTATCGAGCGCGCGGCCGGCAAACCTAATCCCGCGCCGTGCGCCGATTTGGCCTCGCCGTTCTCAAGGCGCACGAACGGCTCAAACACAGTCTCGCGCTGCTCGGCCGGGATACCCGGCCCTTCGTCGGCAACATCGACGACGACCAGGTCACCGTCGCGGCGCAGCGAGAGCCGCGCGCTTGCGCCGTACTTCAACGCGTTCTCCACCAGATTCGAGAACAAACGCTTCAAACCTAGCGATTGGCCGGTGATGACAACGCGCTCATCGCAATTGAACTCCACGCTGCGCCCCGCCTCGAGGCGATCGTCGGCGAGGCTTTGCAAAAGCGCGGTGAGGTCAAGGCGCACGCGCGCCTCCTCCGCCGGATCGTCGCGTGCGAAGGCGATGAAGCTCGCCACCAAGGCCTCGACCTCTTCAATCTCCTTGGCCATGCGGTCCCGCTGGTCGGGCGGAACATTTTCCGCCGCTAGGCGCAATCGCATCAGCGGCGTGCGCATATCGTGGGCCACTGCCGCCAACGTCTTGGTTCGATCCGCGATCAACGCGCGCAACCGCGCCTGCATGGTGTTTACCGCTTGCGCTGCGCTGCGTAACTCAAGCGGCCCTTCCTCTCGCACGGGCGCATTCTGCGGGTCGACGCCGACCGCCTGCACCGCCTCGGAGAAATTCCGGATCGGCAGCGTCAACCGCCGCGCGAACATGAGCGCCAACAGCGACAAGACCAGCAGCGTGGCGCCGATGATCGCAGCCGCGCGCGTGATCCATCCAATTTCGGCCCAGTTGCGGCCCTGCTCCATGACGAGCCAGCGTCCATCCGGCAATTGCGCCGCGAACTTGAAGCCTGAGATCAGCATGACGCCTTCTGGCGCTGGCGCAAACACAGGCGGCGACACTGGCGCGATCGGGGCGACCGGGGCGACAGGCGCAGACGCCCCAGGCGGCGATGTCACACTGGGCGCCGAAGGCGGGCTAGGCGCGGCGGGGGGTGTGCGAGAGCGGAACTCGAACGTCTGCACCGAGCCGTCTTCGCCGGTGACCACTTCGACCTTAACTTCCGGGTCGATGTTGAGATCGAACTCGCCCGCACCGATCCGCGCTCGCTCGACGCGCAACTCGCGCTCCGCATCGCGCGCGGTGCGCTCTGCATCGCGCGCTTCCTCAACGGCGCTGCGCGCCTCCTCGGCTTGGGATCGCGCTTCCGCCTCGGCGTCAATCAGGGTTTCGAGGTCACGACCAGCGCGCATAGCCTCGCGGGCCAGGCGCTCGGCGTTGCGCGCGGCCTTATCGGCTTCTTCCGCAACACGCTCAGCCTCGCGAAGCGCGACCTCGGCTGCTTGGGACTCGCCTTCCGCCTCGCGAATGGCCGATTCCAATTCGCGCGCGGTCTCTTCCATCTCACGATGCAACGCCTCGACGTCGCGAACACGGAACACGAAGGTATCGTTGCGCGCAATCCGCGCGGCGACGATGCGCACTTGGTCGGGATCAAGGTCGAGACTTCGCGCCAATCGCCATTGCGTCAGCTGCATCAGCCCTACGGGTTCGTCGGCGGCGGGTTCGTCACGCTGAATGCGCCAACTCATGTTGTCGCGGGAGAGCGGGCGCCCCTCCGCTACGGTATAGTCATAGCCGCCTTCGAAGTGGTCCGCGACTTCGTCTGCACGCATCACATCTGGAGGACGCGGCGGCAGCCAGATTACGACCGCCAGCACCGCGACGAACGCCGCCGCCAGGGCCAGAGCCATCAGCGCGCCAAGATAAGCGGCGATCGGAAGCGCACGCATTTGCATCACGAACTCGGCTTGACCGCGAAAAGATAGCCTTCGCCGCGCACGGTGCGAATGACTTCAACCGCGCCCGGGCGCTCCAATTTGCGCCGCAAGCGGCTGACTTGCACATCAACTGCGCGATCAAACACGTCGCCATCGTTGTCGAAGGCGAAATCCAGCAATTGCTCGCGCGTCAACACTCTTTGGGGACGTTCCGCAAATGCGCGAAGCAAACGGAACTCACCCGCAGACAATGGAATCACCACGCCATCAGGGTCGTGCAATTCGCGCCGCGGAATGTCCAGGCGAAAGCCGGCGAAGCGCACGGTTTCGCCGCGCATCGACGCCTCGCCGTCGCGCCCGCGCCGCAGCACCGCTCGCGCTCGCGCGACCAGTTCGCGCGGATTGCAGGGCTTGGCGAGATAGTCGTCGGCACCGATCTCCAGGCCTACGATGCGGTCGGCGTCGTCGCCAAGCGCCGAAAGCATTATGATTGGCGGGCGACCCTTGCCCGAGAGGCGCTTGCATGCGGACAGTCCGTCTTCGCCCGGCATCATCAGATCGAGCACGATGAGGTCGATGTCCTTGAGGTTGAGCTGGCGCTCCATCGCCGCCACGTCACCGGCGCTCGTCGCCTCGAAGCCGGCGCGCTCGAAGACCTCGACCAAACCATTGCGGATGTCGGCGTCATCATCGACGACGAGGACGCGCGGGCGCGAAGGAACTTCTGACATAAGCGCCATTTTACGGTGTTCTCGGGCCCGCCAACAGCGGAAACACCGCCTGGCCGATGGCCTCGGCATGCGGCGGCTCGCGATTGGTGAGAATGATGAAGGTCCATTCGCCGTTCCCAGTCAGCAATGAATTGACGCCCGGGCCGCCGCCAGCAAAGCCGATGCGCGCGGTCGAGCGTCCAGCTTCGGGGCGCCCCCGCAACACAGCTGCTGTCAGTTCGGGGTTGACCAGTCGGTGCTCGCGCAGCGCGTTGTCGAACGCCAGAAGGTCGCGCGCGGTGGAATAGGCATTCCCGGCGGCGCTGCCAGCGACGCCGTGCCACTCGGCCACGTCGACCAGCGGACCATCAGGTCCCATCGGCCTGCCCGTGAATCGCGCCGCGTCCTCTGGCAGCTGATCGTGGCGCAAAAACCCGCTTCGATTCATACCCGCGGGCGCGAACACATGGCGTGTTACGTAATCCTCGTACGACATCCCTGAAATGCGTTCGACGATTTCTCCCAACACCACATAGCAACCATTGCAGTACTCTTCGCCAGCGCCTGGCGCGAACATCGCCGGCTGACGCGCGACGAACTCGTAATAAGCATGGTTCGAATCAAAGCCTTCCTTTCCGCGGGCCCGGAAGGCCGGCCCGAAAATGTCGGCGACGCCAGCGCGATGGTACAGCAATTGCTCGATTGTGGCCGCGCGCGACGTGGCGATGGGGTAGTCGGGAATGACCTCCTCTAATCGGGTCGCAAGCGACAAGCGTCCCGATTGAACGAGTTGCAGCACGGCGACGTGAGTGAACGCCTTGCCGATCGAGGCGATGGGAAATCGCGTGTCTATGCTCAGGGCACGTTGAGTCGCGACATCGCGAACGCCCCGCGCGGTTGCGAAAATCTCATGCCCATCGCGGGCCACCAGCGCAGCGCCGTTGAATGTTCCTTGCTCGTGCAGATTTGCTAGCCAAGCATCGAGCACCGCGCCGATCGCGTCGTCGCTCATGTCACCGGCGATGGGCGGCGGCGGCGGCGGCGAGTCCTCCTGGGCGACAGCACTGGTCGATGCAAACAGGAGCGCCAAGCATAAGGACAAAACTCTGGTCGGCACTGCAGACTCCGTCAGTTCATGACTGTTCCGCAACCTCTATGGCGGCGACATTTCACCAATGTTTCAGCGGTGACGTACAGCTGAAACGCCGGCCGATCATGTTAGGCCTCAGCCAAGTCCACAGAGGGAGCCTTAACCATGAGACTAGTGTTGACCGCCGGCGCCGCCCTGGCCGCGTTGACTGTCGCCGCGTACGCCCATCCGGAGGCGCGCGCCTTCTTTGTCCGAGGCGACGGCGAGCGCAGCGCCGACGCCAACGCTGACGGCTGGCTGACCCGCGAGGAGGCCTCCTCCGCCTTTGGCCGGACATTCGAGAGCCTCGATTCCAACGGCGACGGTCGCTTTGACGACAACGACCAAAGGGAATTCGAAGTCCGGGTCCACGGCGATTTCGACGAGGATGACTGCACGCAAACGGTTGAGCCATTGGAAGGCGGCAATCGCAACGAACAGCGCATCACGGTTGTATGCAACGACGGCGACGGCGGCGAACGACGGTTGGAACGCCGGCTAACCGTCCTGCGCGCCGAGGACCTAGACGAGCGCGAGCGGGCTCGAATTGAACGCGAAGTCGAGCGCGCCGAGGCGGAGGCCGAACGCGCGGGCCGAGACGCCGAACGCGCCGCGCGCGATGCCGAACGGATGGCGGAAGAAGCGGAACGCTTGGCCGAGGACGCCGAGCGCCGCGTGGAGCGACATGTGATGGTCATGTCTGGCGACAATGGCAGCTGGGCGCCGCTCGCACCGATGGCGCCAATGCCGCCGGTTCCGGGCGTCGCCCCGACGCCACCGGTCGCGCCGGCGCCATTCATGTTGATGCATGCGGGTGAGGCGGACCGAAACGGCGACGGCGCCCTCTCGCGAGAGGAATTCGTGGCGCAGCAGCTGCGCTACTTCGACGCCAGCGACGCTGATGGCGACGGCAGGGTCCGCATCGAAACGCCGCCGCAAGCACCGACGCCGCCCGCCCCGGCCGCGCCGCCCCGGCCTTGAAAAAAAACATCACCACCCTGCATCCACGGTCCCCCTGGGCGGCATCTCTAGATCAGATACATGAGGCCGGCAGGACAGGAAGGAGCCCGCAATGAAAAAGTCTCTGAGTTTTCTCGCAGCGTTGGCGCTGTTCGCGCCGGTCGCGATCGCCACTCTTCACCAAGCAGCTTTGATCGTCGCCTGATCCCCCCAAACCGCCTAGCGACGGTCATTGTCGAGGCGCGGACCCTACAAGGTCCGCGCCTCTCTCTTTTTCTGGGCCTCATCTGCTGGGCATTCCCTGCGCAAGCGCATGCGTGATCTGCACAAAGACTTTAGCGGCATCCGCATCCGTAGAAGGCAGTGAACGCATCTCAACTACAAACGCACCAATAGATGGAGACCACAATGACCAAGTTCGCCACATTCGCCGCCGCTTTCGCGCTGTTCGTGCCCGTCGCCGCTGCGGTCCTGCTGCAAGCCGCGCAGATCGTCGCATAAATCGGATCGCTCGCAGAACGCATCAGAGACGCTCGCCTCAATTCTTTCGCCTTGGCGCATTGCAGAAGTTTCAAAGAGTCTTTCGCATCCGGTCAAGCCGCACTCGGCATCTCAGTATCGTACGCATTCAAAGAGGAGAGAGTGACATGTCGAAACTGCGCAGCATCACCATCGCGGCGGTGTTGTTCGTTCCGATCGCACTCGTGGTCCTCTGGCAAGCCGCTCAGATCGTCGCCTAATCCCCCTCCTGCGTCGGCGGCGGTTGAAGGAAGGCGCGGACCCCCAAGGTCCGCGCCTTTTCAGATGCGGCAGCCTCTCCTAAGACGTCGGGATGGCTGCAAGCCTCGTCACTCTTGAACTCATCGCGCGCGGCGTCGCCATTGGCGCCTTGCTGGCGATGGCGGCTGGATTTGTGTTCGCGGGCCTGCGCCAGCCCGCGCGTCTGGCTGGCCTGATGTTCACCCTGGGCGTCATCGCCTATGTGCTGAACAGCTCGCCGATCATCCACGAGGCGTTGCGCACGTTGCGTGCGTTGGACTGGGCCATCCATTTCTTCTCGCTCGGCGGGGTCGGCTTGTTCTGGCTGTTCATCGTCACGCTCTTCGAGGACCGATCCGTTTCGCTCACAAACCTCGCGCCCTGGTTCATTTTGACCGTCGTCGGGTTGTTCGGCGTCGCCGACACTCACCAGGAGCGGCCATTCATCTGGATCGCTCACAATTTGATTGAAGCAGCCTTCGCAATCCACGCGCTATTCGTGGTTTGGCGCAGCTGGCGCGGCGACCTCGTAGAAACGCGCCGTCGCATCCGGGGGCCCTTTCTTGCTGTCGTGACGGTCTATGTGTTGACCTTGTCGGCGTTCGAGACCGCGGAAAGCGTGGGCTACTTCTACGATTGGTTCCGCCTCCTCGGCGCGACGTCGCTGGCGTTCTACTGCCTCGCGGGCGCCGCCGTCTTTCTGCAAACCCGAACGGAGCTGTTCGGCGCTACGCAATCGAGCCTACCAACGAAGATTTCCAGCGATGGCCTCGACGCCGCTGAAAAATTGACGCTAGCGAAGCTCAACGGGCAAATGGAGGCGGGGGCTTGGCGGCGCGAGGGATTGACCATCGGCGACCTCGCAACAGAACTCGGCGTCCCAGAACACCGCCTGCGACCACTCATCAACGACCACTTGGGTTTCCGCAACTTCGCCGCCTTCATCAACGCGCGCCGGATTGACGCCGCCAAACGCATGCTCGCCGATCCCGCACAGTCGCGCACTACGATCGCCGCAATCGCTTTCGATCTCGGCTTCGGGTCGCTGGGCCCCTTCAACCGCGCCTTCAAGGAAGCGACCGGGGCTACGCCGACGGAGTTCCGCAAGGCGGCAACCAGCGGCGAGCGCTATGTCTGAGACTGCTGTCTATTATGAGCTCGTGCTGCGCGGGATAGCGATCGGGGCGCTCACTTCCGCAGCAACGGGCATTTGGCGCGTGGCGGGCGGCAAAGGCGTGGGGATTGCGGGGCTCTTGCTGTGCGTCGCCGCCATCGGACATGTGCTGGAGAGTTCGCGCGCGCTCAGCGCCCAAGTCAGCGCTCTCTATCCAATCGTCAACCTTCTCTCGCTCGGCGCAACCGGATTTCTTTGGCTTTTCGTCGTGACCTTGTTCGAGGACCGCGCGATCGACCTTAAGAGCTTGGCGCCGGTTGCGGGGCTCATCGCGGTCGGGTTGTTTGCCTACGCTTCCGGGAATCGGGCGGTCTGGTTCGTCCAGAAGTTCTGCGAAGCCGGCCTCGCGGTTCATGCGCTCATCGTCGTGGCCAGGACTTGGCGCGGCGACCTGGTTGAAGCGCGGCTGCGCATTCGCACACCGTTTGTGGCGATTGTGGCTGCCTACGCCCTGCTGATGGCGGGACTGCAGATTGCCGGCTTGGAACTGCCGGCCCGTGACCTGATCAACGGAGCGGCGCTCGCTGGCATGGGCATCGCAGGGGCGGCGATTTTCCTGCGCGGCCCTGCCGACCTGCTTGGCGTGGCGGGTCCGCGACCGCTGAGCGCGCCGGGGGACAGCGGCGATCTGGCCGCGCTGGAGCGGCTTGCTCAAGTCATGGACAGCGACGAGATCTGGCGCCGCGAGGGCCTCACCATTGGCGCGCTGGCGGAAGCGGTGGGAATTCCAGAGCATCGCCTACGGCCGCTGATCAACGACCATCTCGGCTTCCGCAACTTCGCCGCATTCGTGAACGCGCGGCGCATCGAGGCGGCGAAGTGTATGCTCACCGACCCAAAGCAATCGCGCACAACGGTAGCCGCCATCGCCTACGAACTCGGCTTCGGCTCGCTCGGGCCGTTTAATCGCGCCTTCAAGGAAGCGACCGGGGTGACGCCGACGGAGTTTCGAAGGGTGCAATCCTCGCCGATTCCTGAAAACCCTGGCTGATTTTGGAAACGACCAGGGATTTTCGGGCCTCGGCGAGCCCCTAGCGCCGACTTCAGCCACCGCTCTCCCCGCGACGGGATCGCAGAGGAGAGCCCCATGGACCCCAACCTTATCGCCGCCATTGGCGCCCAATGGCTGGAGAACGCCCAGACCGACGTCACGCGGTACGCCATTTTCGCCATCGGCGTCTGGCTGGTTTTGTGGGTGCTTCTGGCGCGCGCCTTACGGGGTCGTAAGATCAGAGACGAGACGCCGTCGTCGAAACAACTGGCGCTCGAATTCTTCGTCTCGCTGCGCTCGATCGCGATCTTCTCCACAGTGGGGCTCGCCTCGTTCATGCTGGAGCGCTTCGGATTGCTGCCGGGGCCACAGATTGCCGCCGGCTGGGGCCCGGCTTGGTTCTGGACTTCGCTGGCGCTCATGATCGTGGCGCACGACGCCTACTTCTATTGGGCGCACCGGCTCATGCATGACCCGCGGCTATTTCGGGTGTTTCACCGCCGCCACCACAAGAGCATGAACCCCTCGCCGTTCACGGCCTACAGCTTCGATTTGGGCGAAGCCGCGATCATGGCGGCGTTCGTGCCGCTGTGGCTGTTCCTGGTCCCAACACAGTGGGGCGTGACCGGCTTGTTCATGCTGCACCAGATCGTGCGCAACACCATGGGTCACGCCGGCTATGAACTGATGCCGGCGCGCGCCGATGGGCGTCCCATGTTCGACTGGGTGACGACCACCACCCACCACGACCTCCACCATGCGCAAGCGGGCTGGAATTACGGCCTCTATTTCACCTGGTGGGACCGGCTGATGGGCACCGAGCACCCCGAGTACCACGCCCGCTTCGCCGACGCCGTGCGCAAGCCGCTGAAGGGCGGCAAGACGGGCCTCGTCTCAATCCTGAATTCCGCAACATAGCGAAATCACCCTGCATCCAATCTCCGAAACCGAGGCATCTCATGGTTACGAGCTCACAAATGACCCCCGCAAAGATCACATCCAAGGAAACCGCCATGACCAAGATCGCCACATTCGCCGTCGCCGTCGCCCTGTTCGTGCCGGTCGCCGCGTTCATCTTGCTGCAAGCCGCTCAGATCGTCGCCTAATCCCCCCTCCCAAATCGACGATCGAAAGCGAAGCGCGGGCCACAACGGGCCCGCGTTTAGCGGTTTGTCACAATAATAGGCGCTAGGCGGAGGGTGTTTTTGGGCCCCGGAATCCGCGGCGCGCCGGACGGG
>CAYRHK010000064.1:0-10773 GCA_964423825.1 uncultured Terricaulis sp.
CGCAGGCAGGCGGCGGACGGCCGCCCCGCCAACCCGGTCAGGTCCGGAAGGAAGCAGCCGTAACGGGTTGCGTACGGGTCGCCGTCCTGTCTGCACTTTCGCGAAACGGCGCTCCTGCGAAGGAGCGCCGTTTGCTTGTTAGGCGTCACGCGGCGACCACTTCGCTCAGCGCCCGCGCCTGGCGTGCGAGACGGCCCGCCCACGGGCTTTGCGGCTTGTGCGCCAAACGCTCCGCGGCAAACGCTTCAGCGGTGGCGCCGAGCCCCGCCCTGATGGCCGCGTGTAGCGCCGTAAGCGTGAGGACGTCGCGTTGCGCATGACTGCCGCCGAAGCGCTGGGCGAGACCGCGTACGGCGGCGATCTTTTCCACGCACTCAGCGTAACGGCCGGCTTCGAACGCCACGAATGCCTCCGCCGCCGGTAAACCGACTTTGCGTGTCATGTAGGCGTTGTCGCCGCCATCGGCGGCCGCGTGCCGCATGGCCTTCAGCGTGCGCTCCGCATCCGCCATGCGCCCAGCGCCGAGAAACGCCATGATCGCGTGCAGATCGTTGAACGCGTAGAAGGCGTCCTCCGCCGAGCGCTCCCACGCCGCCGCCAAAGGCGCGAAGCGAGCGCCAACGTCGGCGCCTTCGAGCTTCAAGCGCCACAGCATCGCCGAAGCGTCGATCGATTCCAGCACGATCGAAGAGTCCGGATTTGGCCGCACTTTCTCGTCGTAGAGCTTCAGCACCTGGGCGATGTCGCCCTTGTCGAGATAGAGCAGCCCCAGGTGCCACCAATTGTGGTACGCGAACCCAGACTCAGGCGCCCAATGCTGGGCGTTGTCTGCGAGCCAGGGAATGCCGCGATCAAGATCGCCGCGCATTTCGTTCACGTGTGCGACCGCATGCACGGCCCAGCCGTCGCGCGGATCGACTTCCACGGCCTCACGACCCATGACGTCCGCGCGCGCATAGTCGCCGCACTCCTCCGTACCGAAGGCGATCATGCCCAGCAACGGCCCGTAACCATCATCGCCGCGCTTGAACGCACGCAGTGCCTGCTGCGGCCAGTCGCGCAGCTCGTGCTGCATGCCCAGGAAGAAACAGCTGGTGTGCGCGAACTGCACCGCCAGCAGGTCGCGCGGGTTGTCCTGCGCGATGCGGGCGAGCCTTGCAGCGCTCTCGTGGTAGCGCCCCTCCGACCAGGCCCGCGCCGCATCGAGGTGCGCACGCTCGCGATCGTTGAGGCGCGCGGCGGCGCCGGCGCGAAGGCTTTTCGCCGTCTCATCGGCGTAAGCCTTGTCTGTCTGCTGCACCAGCAGTCCGGCGCGTGCGGCCCATGCCGCGCCGAAGTCGGGGTCTTCGCTCAGCGCCGCATCGAGCGCGGCGATCGGGTCGCCGCGATAGAGGCGGATGAGCTCAAGCGCCTCGTCGTACTTCGCCAGCGCGGCTTGCGACGCAGTCGAAACCAGATTGCCGTAGCGGTCTTTCAACATGGGGAGGTCTCCAAATCGGATAATCAGAGGATGAGAACGCTGCGCGCGAGGAGAGCGGCGGCCGCTTTGACAAGCGCCCAGAGGCGTTGCAAGTGCTGCCAAACCACGCATGTTCGTTCCCTTCCAATCGCGCGGACACGTCGTCCGCCCTCACTACAGTGCTAGCGCCAGCGCCGCATGCGGTGCTAGAAAGCTCGTGGTGCGGTTCTAGCGGCGCTTCGATTTTCTGCGTCGTTGCAAGGCGTTACATCGGTAACAGGCGCGACAGCGCGGAGCCGTCACGACGCTCGCGCGGAGATAACTGCACCACAAGTACTGTACTCGAGGTATGGTTTTGGACATGACGGTCAAAGCTCAGAGCAAAGGCGAACAGACCCGCGAACGCCTGATGGACATCGCGCAAGACGCGGTGCTCCAAAAAGGTTTCGCTGCGACGTCGATCGATGAGGTCATCGCCGAAGCCGGCATCACGAAATCAGGATTTTTCTATCACTTCCGCGACAAGAACGATTTGGCGAAGGCGCTGCTTCAACGCTACCTCGATGAGGAGTGGACGGTCTTCGACCGGCTCTTCAAGCAAGCCGACGACTTGAGCGAAGACCCGCTCCACAGCTTCCTGATCTTCCTCAAGCTGTTCGCCGATCTAATGGCGGATTTGCCGAGCGGCCATCCGGGCTGCCTAGTAGCGTCATACGTCTATTCAGAGCACCTGTTCAGCCGTGACGTCCGCGACATGACCACGGAAGGCCATCGCATTTGGCGACGGCGATTTGGCGAACGCCTGCGCGCAATCGCGACGCGCTATCCGCCGAAGGGCGATGTCGATTTGGACGATCTCGCCGACATGCTCTCGGCGGTCGCCGATGGCGGCATTATCTTGTCCAAGAGCCTGCACGATCCGATGCTGCTGCCCAAGCAAATCATGCTTTACCGCAGCCTGGTCAAGGCGACGTTCTTGGAGTGATCAGGCTGCGGCCGCGCTCTTGACGCTCTCAGCCGCGCGCACCGGCACGATCAGCGTAAAGCGAGAGCCCCGACCCGGCGCGCTGACAAGCGTCACGTCGCCGCCCATCAAGCGGGCGTAGCGGCGTGTGATTGAAAGCCCTAGCCCGGTGCCGCCGTACTCGCGCGTAATCGAGGCGTCCGCCTGCGCGAACGGCTGAAACAAGCGCTCCTGCGCCTGCGGGCTTATGCCGATGCCGGTGTCACAAACATCGAAGGCGATCGCGGCCTCGTCCTTCCAACTCGTCTGGCGCACGTGCACGAGGATGCGACCTTGGTGCGTGAACTTGGCGGCGTTGGAGAGCAAATTCATCAGGCACTGATTGACGCGCAACGGGTCGGCCTGGAGGCGTTCCGAGCCTGGCTCCACCACCAATTGGCAGTCAGTGCCGTTTCCGGCGGCGGTCGGCGTGACCGCGTCAATTGCGCTTCTCGCGAGCACGCGAACATCGATGTCCTCGGCGCGCAACACCACCTTCTCGGCCTCGACCTTCGCAAGATCGAGGACGTCCGCAATCAGCCCGAGAAGATGCACCGCTGAAGCGCGCACCCGCTCGATATGGCGCGGACACTCTGAGATATCGCCGGCGGCAAGGTCTTCCTCGATGATCTCCGAGTAGCCGATGACTGCGTTGAGTGGCGTGCGCAGTTCATGGCTCATGTTGGCGAGGAAGAGCGACTTGGCCTTGTTGGCGGCTTCAGCCGTTCTCATCGCTTCCAGCAATTCTCCAGTGCGCTCTTCGACGCGCTGCTCAAGGTCTTCCGCCGCGGCCTCCGCGACCAGCCGCGCGCGGATCAAATCGCCAAAGATGATGCCCCCGGCGCGA
This sequence comes from uncultured Terricaulis sp., assembly GCA_964423825.1. GTDB lineage: Bacteria > Pseudomonadota > Alphaproteobacteria > Caulobacterales > Aquidulcibacteraceae > Vitreimonas. Next base: position 3,310 of record CAYRHK010000064.1, read on the forward strand.
GCGGTGACGACAATGTTCAGCACGACGAACGCCGCCATCGCGGCCACGACTACGCTCTGCCAGCCGCCGACAAGCGCCAAGCTATTTGCGGCGAGGCCGATCGCCACCGACGGCATCGTGTAAAGGATCATGTTGCGGGTCATCACATGCAGCGACGTGATTACGATCGCGGAACCCGCGCAGTAGAGCAGCCCCACCAAGGGGCCAGGAGATGGCGCCAGCGCCATACATGCGTACGGCAGCACGTAGGCAGCCGTTATCACGGCGACGTTCCAAATGTGGCGCTGCGCCCCGGCGGCCAATTCGCCCTCGGACTTGGTCTCAAGGGCCCCGATCTCCCGGGGCAATCGGGCAACCGTGCGCCAGTCGAGCGCAACCCCAGCGAGTGCGCCCAGAGCGCACAACCCCCACCAGGCCCCCGGCACGATCATCGCTACCAGCACCGGCATGACCAAAACCGAGGCGTATCGGGTCAATCCATGACGCGCCCAGGCGATTTCAAAGAACCGCCGCAGGGTCAACACCCAGGCGCGCCTGTTCTCGTCAGCAATACTGAAGACCCGGTTGGCCATGAACGGTTTCCCACCCGCGAAGCGGTCATTTCTGCCACAAACCGGTAAAGCAGCCGCGAATACCGCACCGCCAAATACCGCCCGCGCTCGCGATCTTGGCGGCTCAGCGCTATGTTGGAAGGCTAATGACTGATGAATCGCCTCCAGGCCTCTTTGGCGACGCCAGCCCCACCGGCGGAAGTTATCTGGTGCTGGCGCGGAAATACCGACCGCGCACCTTCGCCGACTTGATCGGTCAGGAGGCGATGGTGCGCACCATCGCCAATTCGTTCACCCTTGGCCGCGTCGCCCACGCCACCATGCTTACCGGCGTGCGCGGCGTCGGCAAAACCACGACGGCCCGGCTCTTGGCGCGCGCCTTGAACTACCGACGCGACGCGATCAACCAACCATCGATCGTCCTCGATCCTCCCGGCGAACACTGCCAGGCGATCATGGAAAGCCGCCACCCGGACGTGTTTGAAATGGACGCCGCTTCCCGCACCGGCATCGGCGACATTCGCGAACTCTTGGAGAGTGTACGTTACGCGCCGGTGATGGCGCGCTACAAAGTGTACATCATCGACGAAGTGCACATGCTCTCGCAACAGGCCTTCAACGGCCTCTTGAAAACACTCGAAGAGCCGCCTCCGCACGTGAAGTTCATTTTCGCCACCACCGAGATCCGCAAGGTGCCGGTGACCGTGCTGTCGCGCTGCCAGCGCTTCGACTTGAAACGCATCGACAGCGAGCGCCTCGCGAAGCATCTCGCAAACATCTGCGCCAAGGAAGGGGTCAAGGTCGACGCCGACGGCCTGGCGCTGATCGCGCGCGCTGCCGAAGGCTCTGCCCGAGACGGACTCTCGTTGCTGGATCAAGCGCTGGTTCAAAAGCCAAGCGAAACGGTCACCGCCGCGGACGTGCGCGACATGCTGGGCCTCGCCGATCGCGGCCGCGTGCTCGACCTTTTCGAGGCAATCGCCAGGGCCGACGCCAAGACCGCGCTCGGCGAAGTCCGCAGCCAGTACGATTCGGGCGCCGATCCTTCGCTCATATTGCGCGATCTGCTCGACATCGGCCACGAAGCCGCTCGCGCGCAGGCGCTTGGCGCCGATGCGCGCATCGTCGGCGGCGCCGACTGGATCGCACGGGTTCGTGCTTTGGCCCAAACGCTCACGCCGGCGCAATTGTCGCGGCTCTGGCAAATGCTCTTGAAGGCGCTCGAGGAGGCCAGCAAAGCGCCCGATCCGATCGCGGCGCTTGAAATGGCGATGGTGCGCCTTTGCGCGGCGCAATCATTGCCGCCGCCTGAAGAGGCGGCGCGCCTCCTGCGAGAAGGCGCGCCGACTCCCAAGGACGCTACTGGCGCAAAACCAGCCAGCCAATCAGGGCCGACCGCCACGCGGCGCCCACCGCGCAAGCACCCGACGCCGGGCCTCGCTTACGTTCAGATCAATATGGTCGAAACCATCGCCAACCTGGCCGCAACCGAGGCGGGCCTCGAGCACCTTGTCGCACCGTTGGAGCGGATGCAGACCTTGTACTTCTGCCCCAAGCATGCCGTGCTCGAATTCCGCGCCGCATCCGATCAACCGCCCAATTTCGCGCAGGCGATCGTCGACTTGTTGTGGAATGACACCGGCGTCGATTGGCATGTCCGGGCCCTAGGTCCTGAAGAGAAGCCCTCAGGCTGTGCGCTCGCACCGCCACAGGCGCCGGCGCTGCAATCATTCGAAGACGTCACGCGCGCCGTCGCCGAAGAGCGCGACATCGACCTTGAATTGGCGCTTGAACGTCTAAAGGTCCTACGCTTCTCGCCAGATGGTTTGATCGTGTTCGTCGCCGCGCCGGAGCAGCCGCGCGATCTGGTGCGCCGTCTCAAGGCCTTCCTTGAAGAGCGCACACCGTTTGAATGGACGATCCGGGCCACGGATGAAGCGCCAGCGCCAGTCGAAAGCCTTGCCGAACGGCGCAAGCGGGAAGAAAAACGCGCACTCGATGAACTCAAGCGCCAGCCTTTCATCGCCGAGGCGCTCAAGCATTTCCCTAACGCTGAGATTGCGTCAGTGCGAAGCCCCGTTGACGAGGCCGGCGGCGCCGTCGCCCGGTTCCCGCAGAAACCCTCCGGAACGCCGCCCTCGCCTCGCAAGAAGGAAAGCGATCGATGAAGGACATTTCTCAAATAATGCGTCAGGCCCAGCAGATGCAGGCCAAGATCACCGAGGCGCAGAAGAAGATCGAGGCGCTGGAGGTCGAAGGCTCCGCCGGCGGCGGTATGGTGACGATGAAGATCACCGGCAAGAACGCGCTGGTTTCGATCGGCATCGATCCCTCGCTCATGGTCGCCGATGAGCGCGAAATCCTCGAAGACTTGATCAAGGCGGCCCACGATGACGCGCGCCGCAAGCTCGAAGACAAGCAGAACGAAGAGATGAAGGGATTGTCCGGCGGCATGGGACTGCTGCCCGGCTTCAAGATGCCGTTTTGATGTTGGCGCTTCGTCGCACGCTGCTTGGCGCCGCCCTCGCGGCCAGCGCCCCGCCTGTATTCGCCGCTAGCGATGATCCATCGCTGCCTCCGCGCTTGGCGCATCTTGCCTCGACGCCGCTCACTTTGCCCGACACGACACCAACAACGCTGGGGCCCCATGTGCTGAGCGACCGCCCTACCGTCGTTAGCTTCTGGGCGACATGGTGCGCGCCCTGCATCGCCGAAGCGCGGCGCCTGGCGAGCATACGCACGCGTTACGGCGCTGACCGCCTCAACATTATCGGCGTCAATGTCGACTCCAATCGCGACGAAGCTGCGATCGCGGGGTTTCTGGCGCGCGCCGGCGTCAACTATGCGCAAGTGCGTGGCGACCTGAGCGCCTATCAGGCTTTCGGCGGCGGCGGGCAAATACTGCTGCCGCGCCTCTTTGTGTTCGACCGCGTTGGACAGCCCACCGCCGCCTTTGGGCGTTACACGCAATTTGTGACGTTGGGGCGCATCGAGCGAGCAATTGAAGCGGTCATGACCTGACGCCTTAATGGAAATTCCGCCCCTTCGGCATCACGTCGGCGCCGCCGCTATCGCTTAATGTGATGCGCACATTGCGCGGATGTCGCTGCGGATCGCCTCTCCAAGAGCCACCGGGACCGCCCTTCTTCGGCTCGTCGTTGGGCGTCGTGGCATCGATCTCTTCGCCGTGCGCGGAGAGGCGCGACAATAGCGGCGTCCAGTCCAGAACCCGCTCGGCTATGACATGAATGACGCCGCTTTCGATCTGCACAGGGCCGTCGACGGCCACTAAACGTCCGCCCAGAACCTGGCGGCGGAAGCGCTCGAACAATTTCGGCCATACGACGACGTTGGCAATGCCGGTTTCGTCCTCCAACGTCATGAAGATGACGCCTGACGCTGTTCCAGGACGCTGTCGCACGAGCACGAGGCCCGCAACGCGAACCCGCTGTCCATTTGCACACTGCGGCAAACTCTCGGTCTTAATGGCGCGCCCCTTCTCTAGATGCGCGCGCAACAGCGCACACGGATGCGCCTTCAGCGACAGCCCCAGCGTGCGATAATCTTCGACGATGTGTTCGCCGAGCGGCATGGAGGGGAGTTGGAAGAGGGGTTCTCCCCTCCTCCCTTGCGGGGGAGGGTAGGAAGGGGGGGCTATCGGGTGATCCGCGGTCGACGTGTTTGAGCGCCCCTCCCCCGACCCCTCCTCCGCAAGGGAGGAGAAAGCGCAAATCCCCCATTCGCCCCTCGCTTCCGCAAACAACGGCAAGTCTTCCTGCCCCCCTACGCGGTTCAGCCCCCGCGCCGCCCACAACGCGTCGCGGCGATCCAAACCAAGCGAACGAAAAGCGTCGAGGTCGGCGAGGCGCTCAATCGTAGACGCCGGAACCCCGCTCCTGAGCCACACGTCGCGCACAGAATCGTAACCGCCACCGCGCGCCGCCACGAGTTGTTCCATCTCATCCTGTTTCAGGCCCTTGGCTTGGCGAAAGCCCAATCGCATCGCGTGCGTAGAACGGGTGTCGACTTCCATGCTGGCGTGACGCTCGTGCAGGCGGCGCGCCGCGATCGGTCCCGGTTCAAGCCCATTATCCCAATGCGACGCATTGATATCGATGGGTCTGACTTCGACGCCGTGTTCTTGGGCATCGCGCACGATCTGCGCCGGCGCATAAAAACCCATCGGCTGCGCGTTCAAGAGCGCGCACGCGAATACATCCGGATAATGGCACTTGAGCCAGCAGGAGGCATATACAAGCAGAGCGAAACTCGCGGCATGGCTTTCCGGAAAGCCATATTCGCCGAAACCTTCGATCTGCGCGAAACTCGCTTCCGCGAAATCGCGGTCATAGCCGTTGGCGATCATGCCATCGATGAACTTAGCTTTGAGCGTGCCGATGGTGCCGACGCGCTTGAACGTCGCCATGGCGCGGCGGAGCTTGTCTGCTTCCGGCGGCGAAAAGCCAGCTCCGACTATGGCGATTTGCATCGCCTGCTCCTGGAAAAGCGGAACGCCCAGCGTGCGCTTCAAAACCGCTTCCAGCGCTTTCGAAGGATACGTGACTTTCTCCAGCCCCTGCCGGCGCTTGAGATAGGGATGCACCATGCCGCCCTGGATTGGGCCGGGACGTACGATCGCGACTTCAATGACGAGGTCATAAAAGTCCCTCGGCTTGAGCCGCGGCAACATCGACATCTGCGCGCGGCTTTCCACCTGAAACACGCCGACAGAATCCGCGCGATGCAGCATGGCGTAGACGCGCTCGTCGGTTGGCGGCCAGAACGCGGAGAGGGTCGGCGCGTCCCCCCTCCCCCCTTGCGGAGGAGGGGTCGGGGGAGCAGGGGCGCTCAGACATGCCGATGGCGGATCAACTGATCGCCCCCCCTCACCCTGCCCTCTCCCCCGCAAGGAGGGAGAGGGTTCCCACTCCGGATAGCACCCCTCCATCAAATCCATTGCTTTCTTGATGCAAGAAAGCATGCCCAAACCCAGCACATCGACCTTGAGGATGCCCAACGCTTCGAGGTCATCCTTGTTCCATTCGACAACCGTGCGATCCTCCATCGCCGCGTTCTGGATCGGCACGACATCGTGCAGTTTCTCGCGCGTGATCACGAAGCCGCCGACATGCTGCGAGAGATGGCGCGGGAACCCCTGCAACTCGCGCGCCAACTTCACGCACATCGCCAAATGCGGGTCAGCGATGTCGAGCCCCTGCTCCTTGAGGTCGCACTCGGTGACGCCGTCGCTCCACCAATGCAGCGCCTTCGACAACGCGCTGATGCGATCCTCCGAAAACCCGAACGTTTTCGCCACCTCGCGAATGGCGCTACGACCTCGATAAGAGGTCACCACTGCGGACAAGCCAGCACGGTCGCGGCCATACTTCTTGTAGATATACTGGATCACCTCCTCCCGGCGCTCATGCTCGAAATCGATGTCGATATCAGGCGGCTCGTTGCGCTCCTCGGAGACGAAGCGATCGAACAACAGTTCGTTCGTGGCCGGGTCTACCTCTGTGACGCCCAAACAAAAGCAGATTGCCGAATTAGCCGCCGAGCCACGCCCCTGACAAAGGATCGGATCGATTTCGTTGCCATCCTTGTCGAAACCGGAACGCGCGAAGCGCACGATGTCGGCGACGGTAAGGAAGTACGGCGCATATTTTAGCTTGGCGACGATGGCGAGTTCGCGCGCGAGCGTCGCCTTCACTTTTTCCGGCACGCCTTGCGGATAGCGCTTAGCCGCGCCTTCCCGGGTAAAATGCTCCAATGCCGCCTGCGGATCGGCGAAGCCTTCAGCAGCCTCCTCCGGATACTCATAGCGCAGATCGTCCATCGAGAAACGCACGCCATCAATAAAGCGCGCCGTTTCACTCACCGCCTCCGGTGCATCGACGTAAAGTCGCGTCATTTCTTTAGGCGGCTTCAAGTGGCGTTCGGCGTTCTTGGCGAGCAGCCTGCCAGCATTCGCAAGCGTAGTTTTCTCGCGAATGCAGGTGACCACATCGAGGAGCGCGCGCCGCTCTGGCGTATGCATGAGCGGCTCAGTGGTTGCGATCAGGCGCGCGCCGGTTTGCCGCGCCAGCGCTCTGAGTTCCCGCAGGCGGCGCTTGTCCTCGCCGTCGAAACGCCAAGGTGCTGCGAGCCAAACCTCGCCACACACTTCGCGGAGGGCGTGAAGCGCCCCCTCTGTATAATGAGTAGGCGTAACAATAATCCCCATCCCCTCCGCATGCTCAAGCAAATCCGCGAACGTCAGCCAGCACTCGCCCTTCGGCGCGCGCAGGTTTCCGCGCGTAAGCAACCGCGTCAGCCGCGCGTAGGCCGCACGACTTTGCGGATAAGCCAACACATCCGGCGCGCCATCGTTGAACGCCAGACGCGCACCAACGATAAGCCGCTGCCCATGCTCCTTCGCCGCCACATGCGCACGCACGACGCCCGCCAGCGTGTTGCGATCGGCAACGCCAAGGCCCGCCAGGCCCAACGCTTTCGCTTGCTCGACCATTTCCTCGGGATGCGAACCCGCGCGCAGGAACGAGAAGTTCGTCGTCGCGCACAATTCGGCGAAAGCGCTCATGCAAACAGCCCCGCCACGAACCAGCGCGGCGCATCGTCTTCGCCGTATAGACCTTCGCGGCAAAGCCAGTAGCGCCGCCCTTCTTTGTCTTCGACGCGATAAAAGTCGCGCGTCGATTGGCGTTTCTGCCAATCGCCGGCGATGCGCTCGGGCCCTTCCGCGCGCACGACCTCTCGCAGCACCCGCCGCCAGCGAAAGCGGATCGGCGGCCCGTCAGGCACTGTAGCGATGGCGTCGATGGGCTGGGGCGAAGCAAAGAGTGAGAGCGGGCGAGGCACAGCGCTAACTCCTCCCCCGTTCACGGGGGAGGTGATCGCGAAGCGATCGGAG
>CAYRHK010000065.1:0-10732 GCA_964423825.1 uncultured Terricaulis sp.
CGCGCTACGATCCGCTCTCGATAGCGCTGTGGCGGCGCGAGCGCGAGCGCGCCACTGCGCACGCCGAAGGCGCGCGCGTGCGCGGCCTGCGGCTCGACCTCGATGCGCGCGATCCATGGCGGCTGCGCTATGTGTTGTTGTTGGCGTTGATCGGGACGCTGGTGCTTGCCGGCGCCAGCGCGCCCGAACGTTTGGCGCGCGCATTTGCGCCCGATCCCGGGCCGCTGCTGGGTGATCAACCTATCGCCATAGAAGCCTGGGCGACGCCGGCCGACTACACACACGCGCCGCCGATTTCGCTGAGCGATACGCTCGGGCAAACCATCGTTACGCCGCCTTCTGTGGAAGTCACGGTGCGACTGACCGGCCCAACCGGCGCGCCCGATTTGCTGTTTCAAGGCCGTGACGGCAATGAGCGCGTGCGCTTCGAGCGCGCCGCCGACAGCGCCTGGGAAGCCCGCATGGCGATCTCCGGCCCCGGGACACTGAAGATCGTGCGGTTTCATTCGCGCGGCACTTGGCGTCTAGCGCCGACGGTCGACCAAGCCCCGAGCGCCGAGTTCACCGCGCCGATGGTCAGCTTGCCAGATGAGCGCGCCGCGATCGCGTGGCGGGCGTCCGACGATTTCGGCGTGCGCCGTTTGGTGTTGCGGGCGCGACCGGTCGATCCCCCGCCGGGGCTGTCACGCGCCGATCCGGTGGACATCGACATCGAAACGCCGGCCGGCGATCCCGCCCAAGTCGAGGAGGAAGGCGAAGTCGAACTCGCTGCTCACCCTTACGCCGGCATGGAGGTGGAAGCGCGGATCGTCGCTATCGACGCCTTGGGTCAAGAAGGCGCGAGCGAGCCGCTACGTTTCACCATGCCCGAGCGCGTGTTCCTCCAGCCGCTCGCGCGCGCGGCGATTGAAATCCGCCGCCATATTCTCGCCGATCGCCGCGCCTATGAGCCAGCGCCGCGCGAACGCCGCCGCACCATGCCGGCGGGCGGGACGCTCTTGGGCAACGAGCGCATCGAAGTGCGCGACTACGATGCACACCCGGCGATCCAACGCGCACCCGATGGCGTGCGCCGCGCCGCACGCTTGCTCGATGCACTAACCATGGCCCCCGAGGACGGCTACTTCCGCGACCTGGCTGTGTTTTTAGGGCTCCGCACCGCGCGCGCCCAGCTGGGCACATCCTCCACCATCGACGACACGGCGATCGCCGCCGAAACTTTGTGGCTGACCGCGCTGCGCGCCGAATATGGGGGGGCCAGCGATGCGCGTCGCGCGCTCGAAGAAGCGCAACGGCAATTGGCGGAAGCCTTGGCGCAAGGCGCCTCGCAAGAGCGAATCCAGCAATTGATGGACGCGCTGCGCCGCGCCACCGAGCGCTACATGCAATCGTTGGTGCAAGAAGCTCTGCGCGAAGGTGAAGTCGAAAACCTCGACGACACCGAGGAACAAGCCAGCATCACCAACGCCGACATTCAGGAGATGTTGCGCGAGGTCGAGCGGCTCGCCCAGGAAGGGCGCGTAGCGGAAGCGCAAGCGCTGCTCGCCATGCTCGCCGGCATCCTCGCCAACATGGAAGTACAATTGAGCGAGGGCGGTGGCGAGGGCGAAGGCGGCGAAAGCCAAAACCAAGCGCTACAGGAGAGCATAGACCAACTCGGCGAAACCTTGGGCGATCAGCGCGCGCTGCGTGACGACACCCGCCAGGAGAGCCAAGGCGACAGTGGCGGCGAGCAACAGGGCGGCCAAGGCGGCGACCAGCTCGCGGCGCGCCAGGAAGGCATTCGTCAGGGGCTCGCCGAGGCACAGCGCATGGCCGAGGATGCCGGCTCAGCCGCACCCAGCGACGACCTCAACGCTGCCGGCGAGGCCATGCGGCGCGCGGAAAACGCGCTACGGCGCGGCGACCTCGAAGGCGCGGCACGCGCCCAGGACGCCGCGCTCAACGAATTGCGCGAGGGCGCGGAAGCGCTGGCCGCCGAACTGCGCGATCGCGGGCGCGAAGGCGAGCAGCGCCGCGGCGTTGCAGGCCAGGACGGCTTGAATGGGCGCGACCGCGACCCGATGGGGCGCGCCATCGGGGTCGAAGGCGACGTGTCGCTCGACGGCGATCTCGGCGGCGGCGCCGTCACCACGCGCGAAATCCTGGATGAAATCCGCCGACGCGCCGAAGACCCCACGCGTCCGGAAGCCGAACGCGCGTATTTGCGGCGCTTGCTGGATCGGTTCGGCGGCGGGAGTTAGGTGGTGCACGCATGACAAACGAACATCCGCCGCCACAAGCGTCATCGCGTCGTCCGATTGCTGAAAAGCTCAGCTGCTCGTGAACCGCAGCGCCAAGCCTTCGATCGGCTCGTTGGCGCTGGTCACTTCCGGCGCGATCACGGTGTGATCGTCCACCGGCTGGTCGAGCAACAGCGGCTCAACCGCAGGCAGTTCCGGCGACACGTGCGCGGCGCCGTCCGCGAGCGGCAGCTCGTTGAAGTTCGCGAACGTCGCTTCGAGATCGACCGCGTCCGCGGGCGGGTTTTCGACGCGGATTTGGAACGGCGCCGACTCGCCAGCCGGCAGCGGCTCGTCCGAGACCACGCTCAGCAGCTCGAAAATTTCCTGCGAGCGCGTATCACGCAGCGAGATGCGCACCGGCGGCACAGGCTTGTCGTCGCGACCGATGTTGCGCACTTCGCCGGAGACTAACAGAATCGGCGTCGGCCCATCGAAGGCGCGCTCGACATTGAGGTCATAGAACTCGAGACCATAGACGTTCACGTCGAGCCCGAGCGCGGCGAAGGCGCTGGCCGAACGCGGCCAGATCTCCGCTACATCCTGACGGAACGCCACCATGCCCGTCGCGGACGCCGCCAAGGCAGCGCCGGTCGCGCCCCAGACCACAACCGCCGCGCGCATACGCTCCTTGCGCATCCGGTCGGCCTGCTGGGCGCGGAACTTTGCCGCCGCTGAAGGCGCCGGCCCGGGCTGGGTCGCTGCGCGGCGCAATCTTTCGACACGTTCGCGTGTCAGGGGGTCATTCGCCGGGGTTTCGCTGCCCTGCGCGGTCGGATCCGCCGCTGTCCGCAGCTCAAGCTGTGGCTCGGCGAACCAGGAAAACCCGCAGGCCGCGCAACGAACCGTGCGACCGGACGGGCCAATGGCCGCGTCGTCTGCGTAGTAGCGGGTTGAGCAAGACGTGCAGGTCAAGATCATGGTAAGAAAACGTTCAGCTGCCCCAGTGACTGATTTTGGTGCCTTGATTCTATTTGGCTTGTCCAGCGATGAACCGTCTTAATAGCGTTGATTCGCCGCGCTCCGACCGTGGTCCGCTGGTCCGACTGACCGGCGTCGACGCGGGCTATGGCGCCACCATCGTGCTTATCGGCTTGGATTTCGAAGCCCATGCCGGTGAAGTCGCTTTGATCACGGGCCCAGCGGCCGCCGGCAAGACCTCCCTCACGCATCTTCTACGTCTGGCTCTGCCCCCGCGCGCCGGGCGCGCTTTCGTGCTCGGCGTCGACGTGGACAAAGCAAGCGCGCGCGTCCGCGCTGATGTCAAGCGAAGGATTGGTTACGTTGCCGAGAACCCGGTGTTCGTCGAGCAATGGAGCGCGGCTGACAACATCGCGTTGCCGTTGAAGATGATGGGGCTGCGACCAGCCGAATATCACCGCGACGTCCGTGAACTTGTTGATTTTGTTGGCCTAAGCGAGGCGGCCGATCTGCCTATTGAGCAATTGTCCGGCGCCGAAAAACGCCGAGCGGCCATCGCGCGCGCGCTGGCGTCGAAGCCCCAGCTGATTTTGGCCGATGACCCCACGGCGGGAATGTCGCCCTCTGACGGGCGCCGCGTGGTGAAGCTGCTCGCAGAGATGCGCCGCGTTGGCGCTGGCATCGTCATCGCGAGCCAAGACGAAACGCTAGTCGATTGCGCGCCCTTTGTGCACTGGCGCATCGCCAGAGGTCACTTGGCGCGCGCGGAGCTTTCTGCCTCCGAAGCCGCGGGAACGAGCGAATGAAGAACGCGCTAAGGGGCGTCGAACGCTCGCTGTTCTGGATTGTTGCGTTCGCGGCGTTTGCCGCGGCAGCGGCTGGCTACGCTGCCCGCGCCGTAGACCGAGTAGCCACCCACTACGACGACGCCCGCAACGCCTATGCGATCGTGCGTGTGCTTGCCCCGGAGGGTCCCGCCGGCGTTACCGAAGCGGAAGCCGCCCTGGCGACATCACCTTACGTTGTGAGCACCGCCCCGATGACGGCCGGTCGCGCCGCCGATCTACTGAACCAATGGGGCCAAAGTTCGCTGACCGCCTCGGACATGCCCCCGCTGCGGCTGATCGAGATTGAACTTTCAGATACCGCCGCAGGCGTCGACATTGGCGGCGACATCGTGGCGGCGCTGGCGCAGGGCGGTGTCACCGGCGAGTTCATTGCAGCGCCCGCCAATGCCAGTCGCGGCCTTTCTGACACCGCAAGACAATTGGCGTTTTGGGGAGCGGTGTTGTTCGCGGTGATGATGGCGGTGATCGTTCTGTTTGCCGCTCGTGGCCTGGCGGCGCGTCGGCGCGAGATGGTCACCGTGATGTGCGATCTCGGCGCCACCGAAGGCCAAGCCGCCGGCAAGGTCGCCGATGAAGCCACAATGCTGGGCCTCTATGCAGGGCTTATCGGCGCAACGCTCGCAACAATAGGCGCCTTCTTGGTGTTATTGCTGGCCATGCCGGGCGCAAGTTTGGAAGCTTTGCCCGGCATGATTCGTCCTCTCGATGCCCTTCCTCTGCTCGCCGCGCCATTAGGCACAGCCATTGCCGCGGGAATTGGCGCCAGAGCCGCAGCCGCATACTTCCACGGTCAGGCCGCGAGGCTCGGCTAATGCGCACGCTGGCGCTTTGGGGGTTGATCATCGGCGCGATCGCGTTCTTGGTCGGCTTCTGGAACTTTGCCGAACGCGTGCGCATCGCGGCGTCTGACCCCCCGACCGCGCACGCTATCGTGGCGCTCACCGGCGGCTCACTGCAGCGCTTGTCAACCGGGGTTCGCCTGCTCGAAGAGCACAAGGGTGAGCGGCTGCTCATTTCTGGCGTCAACCGGATCGTCACCGATGATGAATTGTACGCCGCGCTCGAAATAGACCCCGAACTCGGCCGCTGTTGCATCGACCTCGGCCGCACCGCCGAGGACACCTTGGGCAATGCTTCCGAGACCGCGATCTGGGCGCGCCAGCACCGCTACACCGAACTCATTTTGGTCACCGACGACTATCACATGCCGCGCTCAGAAGCCGAACTGGCGCTCGCGATGCCGGAGGCGCAGATTCATCCCTACCCTGTCCGTACGCGCTGGACCGACCCAGCACTTTGGCGCAGCGACCTTGGAGCCGCCGCACGCCTGGGCGCCGAGTACGTCAAGTATCTAATCATCCGCGGCCGCGAAGCCTTGATCAATCTGGGCGGCGACGAAGAGGCCGCGCAACCGTCATGATTTTGCTTCGCTCGGTATTGTTCGTGATCTGGCTCTACGGCTCGATGGCGGTGGTCGGCATCGGGCTTTGGCCGTTCGTGTTAGCCGACGATCGCCACGTCTGGACAGCGTTGCGTTCCTGGGGGCGCGCCACGCTTTGGGGTCTGCGCTGGATCGTCGGCGCGCGCGTAAGCTTCGAAGGTCTAGAACATGTGCCGCAAGGCGGCGCGCTGATCGCGGCCAAGCATCAATCCATGCTCGACACGATTGTGCCGGCGCTGTTCTTACCGAAGCCGGTGTACATCTACAAGCGCGAGCTCGGCAGCACGCCGGTGATGGGCGCTTACCTGCGCAAGAACCAAATCGCTGTGGATCGCGGCGGCTACGCCACCGCACTGAAGAGCATTGTGCGCGGCGCACGAGATGCGGTCTCTAAAGGCCGCCAAGTGCTGATTTTCCCGGAAGGCACGCGCCAGCCACTCGATGCGCCGCCGGATTACAAGCCCGGCATCGCCGCGATGTACAAGGACTTGAACCTGCCGGTGACCCCGATTGCGCTCAACACCGGTCTCATCTGGAACCCCAAGGGCCTCATTCGCCGCCCCGGCCACGTGGTGTTCAAAGTGCTGCCGCCGATTCCGCCGGGGCTGTCGCGCGACGACTTCATGCGTGAACTGGAGACCCGCATCGAAACCGAGTGCCAGGCGATGCTGCCGGCAGACAAACGCAGGTCAACATGAAGCGCACCTGGTGGCTGGTTATCCCGTGGGTGCTGTTCCTCGCCGCTGCGGGCGGATGGGTAGCGTATTGGTTCGTAGCGGCAAACACTGCGGAAGCGCGCCTGAGCGAATGGGTGGAAGCGCAACACAGCACTGGCGCGCAAGCACGCATCGGGCGGATCGTGCGCCACGGGTTTCCCGTGCTGCTTCGCCTCGAACTGGAGGACGCCGCCTACGCGCCCCCGCGCGAGGGCTGGCGCCTCTCCACCGCGCGAGCCGATCTTCACGTCGATCTGCTCAACCCCGCGCACGTCATTGTCGAGGCGAAGGCGCCCATCGCTTTCGCGCGCGCCAATGGTGCGGTGTCCAACATCAGCGCCGACGCGCTGATCGTCAGCATACGAAACCAAGGCGCCTCGATCGCGCAAGCCGGCGTCGAGGCCAATGCGCTCAACATCGACGACCCGCAAGCCGAAGGCGCGTTCACGGCACGCCGCGTCGTAGTGAACTGGCGCCCCGATCCGCGCACGGCTGAGGCCTATCAATTCGCGCTCGACGCCGAAGGCGTGTCGCTGCCACGCCCCGTACGCAGCTTCGAGAGCTTCGGCCAGGACATCGCCTCGCTGCGCGTTGCCGTGGTTGTCGATGAAGCGGGCCTGCTGCTTAACTCCGAAAGCGACGACCCGCTGGCGCCGTGGCGCGAAGCCGGCGGTAAATTGCGCTTCGAGGCGCTGGCGCTCAACTGGGGGCCGCTTGCGACCACCGGCGAAGGCGAAGTGCGTCTCGACGAGCAACGCCGCCTTGCCGGCGCGCTGCATTTCCCGATCGAAGAGCCGGCGCCGATCTTTCGCGCGCTCGCCAGCGATCCGCGCATGGAGGGCGATGCGCGCCAGGGCCTCGAACTGCTCGCCGTGGCGTTCTCGCTGAGCGGCGATGACATCACCCTCGATGTCGAAGGCGGCGACGGCGTGCTGCGCCTCGAAGGCGTGCGCGTACGTTCTCTGCCGCCGGTGTACTAAACCCCAAGCTCCCCAAACTCCACGCGCTGCTCGCGCACCACCGCGCCTTCGCCGTCGACAATCTGCAGCGCCAACGACCGCGCACTCCAATCGATGCGCGCGAGCCCGTAATTGGTCGGCGCATAAGCCGCGCCAATTTGGTTCGAACTCATCTCATCCGAGGTGTCGCGGAAGGATAGATTGAGCGAAGAGGTTGTCATCTCGTACGCTGGATAACCGATAAGGCCGTCTTGGCGATACATCGCCGCGAGGTGCCTGTCTCCGGAAATGAACACAACGCCCTTTGCGCCCGAACGCGCCACTGTTTGATACAAGCGCGCCTGCTCGCGCGGCAGCGTGCGCCACGCTTCCCAGCCATGGGCGTCGGCCAGCACCTGGATCGAAGACACAACGAAGCGAATATCGGCGGGCTCGGCCAATTGCCGCTCGAACCACGCCCATTGCGCATCCGAGAGCATGCGTTGGTTGGGGTCCTCCGACTGCGCGTAGCGTCCATTCGAAGACGATTGCGGCAACCGCGTCAGCGCGCTGCGCCCCGAACGGGTGTCGAGCAAAATGATCTGCACGCGCCGCCCTTCGGGACCGAATACACGTGCTTCGTAGATGCCATCCTGGCCGCGAGTGCTTTGGCCTGCGCCCCAGAAGCTTTCGAAGATGCGCCGCGCCATGCCGCGCCCTGAGAAATCGCGCCCGCCATCGTTCCAGCCGAGGTCGTGGTCGTCCCAGGTCGCCAGCATGGGCACAGCCGCGCGCAAGCGCTGGAATTCCGCGCGCTCGGCCATCAACCGATACTGCGCGCGCAGCTCGGGTAACCCCATGTCGCCGGCATTGGCGTCGCCGTACACATTATCGCCCATGTAGATCATCAGGTCGGGGCGCGCCTCGACGATGCGATCGAGAATGGGAATATCGCGCTCCGCAGTCTGGCACGAGCCGAACGCGATCGTGCTGAGCACGGTCTGAGGCGACGGCAACGCCCGCCCAGGCGGCGCGGTCGGCAACCCTTGCACCGATTGCACAAATGGCTGCAACGCGGAGACGGCGTCTGCGGGCGCCCGCTGCTCCCCCGCGGCGCATGACGCCACAGCCAGCGCCAGCGCGCCGATCAATGGTCTCAGCATGATGTCGTCCCCCCAAGCTGATGCGAACACCGCCTCTACAACAGCTTCAAGACGCTTTTGCAATGAGGTCCGCTCAATGGGCCGCGAGGCCGGCGATCGCGCAGACGATAACCACCAGTGCGGCGTTTGCTTTGAACCGCATGAGCGCGAAGGTAGCAGCCAGTGATATTGCCGCGGTTGCGAAGTCGAAGCTCGCAAGCACTGGCAGCGCCAACTCGCGCCCCCACGGCGTCATCAAACTCGACTGCGACGCAAAGAGCACGTGCTGACCGAACCACACCGCCAAACTGGCGATGACTCCTAGCACCGCTGCGGTGACCGCGCGCAGCGCACCTGCCGCAAGACGATTTTGCCGCAACCCCTCGGCGTAGGGCGCACCGGCGAATATCCAAACGAACGAAGGCGCGAACGTGCACCATGTCGCCAGCGCGGCCGCCGCGGCGGCCAACCAGAAGCCGCCGCCCTCGGCTTGCCATCCCGCGAGAAAGCCCACGAACTGGTTGACCAGAATAAGCGGCCCGGGCGTGGTTTCGGCCAAGCCAAGCGCGTCGATCATTTGCGCCTGCGTCAGCCAGCCATGCGTTTCCACTGCCTGTTGCTGCAAGTATGCAAGCACCGCATAGGCTCCGCCAAACGTCACCACCGCCAGCAGACTGAATAGCTGCGCCACTTGGCTGAGCAGGTGGTCGGGGCCCAGGAACGCAAACACCAAAGCCACTGGCGCCAGCCAAGCCGCGCCCCACACCACCGCCGCCTTGAGTGCGTTGCCGCCGCGCGGTTGCGCGGCTTCGGCCTCGAGTTCCGCCGACGCGGCACGGCGCCAAACCAGCGCGCCGAACAGCCCGGCGGCGGCGACTACGTAGGGAAATGGCACGCCAAAGAAGTACAACGCGAAGAACGCGACCAGCGCCGGCAAAAGATCAATGCGGGTCTTCAGCGCGCGCTTGCCGATCCGCCACAACGCGTCGACGATGAACGCCAGCACCGCCGCCTTGACGCCTAGCAGCAATGCTGCAACGCCCGGCGCCTGCCCATGCAAAACGTAGAGCCACGCCAACGCAAACACAATCAGCGCACCAGGCAGCACAAACAGCCCGCCCGCGATCAGCCCGCCGCGCACGCCGTGCAACAGCCACCCGACATAAGTCGCCAGCTGCTGCGCCTCGGGGCCCGGAAGCAGCATGCAATAATTGAGCGCATGCAGGTAGCGCGCTTCGTCAATCCACCTCTTCTCGTCCACGAAGACGCGGTGCATCAAAGCGATCTGCCCTGCGGGCCCGCCGAACCCCAAGCAACCGATTTTGAGCGAGGCCCGCGCCAGGTCGGCCAAGCTCGGCGCGGGCGCTGCCTCAGCCACAGCGCTTTCGGATCGCATTCAATGCCGCCCTCATCCTCATGCCGCGGTCTCCGGACGCCAATCGTGGCGTTGGCCGCGCGCGTGCTTCGCCCACGCATAGAGCGCGTCATACACGACCAGTCCGTGCTGAAGTAGAGCGTGATCGTCCTGATAATTGTGTGCAAGCCCCAGGGAAATCGCGTGCAGTCCGGCGGCTTCCGGCGCGAGCGCGTGCTTGTCTGTGTCAGCGCCGCGCACGATCGGCGCCAACGCCGTCAAAGCGGGATCGGTCACCCCGAAGCGCCGCAACAGCAAGTCGAACTGCACAATTCGCCTTCGTGCGAAATCGGCGCGCCGGGAATATCGAACGCGACCGCGCCTTCGCGTGTCGCCACGTCCAGAACGGTTTCGGTCGGAACATAAAGTATGGTCGCGGCCGGATCGATGAAGCGGAGCACAGCCCAGGGGCACGCGATGCGATCGATCTTGGGGCGTTCGCGCGTGACCCACGTGCTGGGCCGCTTGCCGTTCACCACATCGTCGAGGATTGTTTGCAACGAATTTTCCATCATGACACGCTCCTCCCCTTGCGGGGGTTGGAGCGGGACTTGGACGAAACTCGTCTAACCGGGCGCCCGCGTCGATGCCCGATTTGCGCTGATTGCCACAGCACGCGCGGCGATGCAAGGCCCCGGCGCCAAGCCGGCTTCAACGCCCCCTTAATTCTCCCGCCCCCAGTTCGGCGCCGGGGTATCTTGCCCCGCTTCGATCACTTCGCGGCGCATGCGGCGGGCGCGGTCGAAGATGTCGTACAACACCGCGCCGTCGCCCCAGCGTATGGCGCGCTGCAGCGCGGCCAGATCCTCGGAGAACCGCCCCAGCACTTCCAGCACCGCCTCGCGGTTGTTCAAGAACACGTCGCGCCACATGGTCGGGTCGGAGGCGGCGATGCGGGTGAAGTCGCGAAAGCCGCCGGCCGAGAATTTCAGCACCTCCGAGCGCGTCACCCGCCCGAGTTCGTCGGCGGTGCCGACGATGGTGTAGGCGATCAGGTGCGGCACATGGCTGGTGATCGCCAGCACGAGGT
>CAYRHK010000066.1:0-10625 GCA_964423825.1 uncultured Terricaulis sp.
CGTTGTGGCTGGCGGTCACCATCGCCACGCTCGGAATGTCCAACGCGAATTGCGCGAAATAGGCGGTGGGCGACAGCGCGAGGCCGATGTCGTGAACTTCCATGCCGGCCTGCAACAGCCCAAGCGTCAGCGCCTGCTTTATCGACTGCGAATAAAAGCGAAAATCGTGCCCCGTGACGATTTTGGGCGCGACGCCCATCTCATGGATCAAAGTCCCAAGTCCCAAGCCCAGCGCCTGCACGCCGAGCGCATTCAGCTCCGGCGGCTTCTCATTGCCCGGAATGCCGAACCACCAGCGCGCGTCGTACTCGCGAAAGCCGGTCGGCTTGACCAGCGGCCAAGTCTCGAACTCGGCGGAATTGGCCTTAAGGCTTGCGCGCGGGGCGGGCAGCATCGGGAGCGTCCGTGATGGGCGGGATTGCGGGCGAGGTCATGGGCGAAAAGCGCGACAAGTTCAATTAGCGGGCGCTGTCGTTGGGGTCGCGGGCGGCGGTGGCTCCATGATGGAGGCTGGCAGCGGCGCTATGCGAACGCGAACGATCTCAAGACCGTAGGCCTGATCCTCGCCCTCGCTCAGCGCGCGCAGTCCAATGGCGTTGACGGCGATCTGGGGCGGCAGTTCGAAGCGGAGCACGCCGGGTTGTGGGGGCGCCTCCTGGCGCACCCAATCGGCCGGCCCTACGCCTTGAAGGCTCACCGCGAGGCCGGTGGCGGCGTTGACCGGCAAGGGGTTGTAGGCGACCTCCACCAGCACCGGCTGGTCCTCGATTGTCGCAGCCTGTTCCGGCGTCATCAGTAGGCGCGCTCCCTGGTCGGCGGGGGTGGGAAGGGGCTGGCCCGGCAACTGGGCAATGTGCAAGCTCTGAGCGTTTCCCCAGGTGTCCCGGATGACGGTCAGGTGCTGCTCTGGGCCGTTGGCGGGGCTGTCGAAGGCCTCACCCTCGAAAATCAGCGCGCCGTCGTCGGCAATGGTTGCCGAGACCGCTGCCGGCTCGCGTGGCCACGATTGCGGGCGCAGGCTGAAGGCGATCACTCCCGCGGCGAGCAGAATCGCCAGGGGGTAAAAGACGAGGGGATGGAACAGCCACGTGCGCATGGGCGTTGCTTTAGCGGGCAAGCTCTTGACGCGCCAGCGCGTGGCTGAGAGGCAGCGGCCCCATGACCTATCTCGCGTTGCTTCGCCATGGCCAAAGCCAGTGGAACCTGGAAAACCGCTTCACCGGGTGGGTGGACGTGGATCTCACCGAGAAGGGCGAGGCGGAGGCGCGCCGCGCCGGCGCTTTGCTGGCCGAGAGCGGGGTCGCGTTCGATAAACTCTTCACCTCGGTTCAGACCCGCGCCATCCGCACCGGCTCGCTGGCGCTGGACGAAGCGAAGCTGGCATGGCTGCCGGTCGAGCGGTCCTGGCGGCTGAACGAGCGCCATTACGGGGCGCTGACCGGGTTGGACAAAGCCGAGACGGCCGCCAAGCATGGCGAGGAGCAGGTCAAGGTCTGGCGGCGCTCTTACGATGTGCCGCCGCCGCCTTTGGAATCTGGGAGCGCGTACGGTCTGTCCTCCGATCGCCGCTATGCTGGCGTCGACGTGCCGACGACAGAGTCGCTGAAACTCACGCTGGAGCGCGTGCAACCCTATTGGGACGTGGCGATCGCGCCGGAACTGCGGGCGGGTAAGAATCTCATCATCGCCGCGCATGGCAATTCGCTGCGCGCGATCGTGAAGCACTTGTTCGCGGTGCCCGACAGCGAGATCGTGCATGTGGAGATACCCACCGGCAATCCGCTGCTGATCGAGTTGGACGCCGCGCTTCGTCCGATCAGCGCGCGTTATCTCGATGCGAGCAGGGCGACCAAGCTGCCAAGCTGAAGGTGACATGATGAAGGCGACCCCCTCCCATCCTCCCCCTTTCAGGGGGAGGAGCTATGTAGCGCCATCCGCTACTCCCCCTGAAAGGGGGAGGATGGGAGGGGGTCGGGAAGAAGCATCGCGAAACTCCTGTACAAAATGCGCCAAACTTCCCGCCGCGATCGCGGCCCGCAGCCGCGCCATCAGCCCCTGATAGTACGCCACATTGTGCCACGAGAGCAGCGTCTGGCCGGTGAGTTCACCAGCTTTGAACAGGTGGTGCAGGTAGGCCTTCGAATAGTCGCGGCTGGCGGGGCAAGCGAGCGCGGGATCAAGCGGCGTTTCATCCTCGGCGAAGCGGGCGTTGGTGATGTTGATGGGCCCCGCATCGGTCCAGGCTTGCCCATGTCGTCCCGAGCGCGTCGGTAGCACGCAATCGAACATGTCGACGCCGCGCGCGACGCTTTCCACGATGTCGATCGGCTTGCCGACGCCCATAAGATAGCGGGGGCGATCGGCAGGCAGGTGTGGAACGGTGACGTCCAAGGTCGCCAGCATCGCTTCATGGCCTTCGCCGACCGCCAGGCCGCCGATGGCGTAGCCGTCGAAACCTTCTTGTACCAGAGCTTCGGCTGAAATCCGGCGCTGCTCGGGATCGATGCCGCCCTGGACGATTGCGAAGAGGTTCTGCCGATCACGCGCGCCGAACGCACTCTTGCAGCGTTTGGCCCAGGCAAGCGACAGGCGCATCGCCTTCTCCACGACCTCGCGCGGCGCCGGCAGAGCGGGGCATTCGTCAAGTTGCATGACGATGTCGGCGCCGATCTGATCGGCCTGCAATTCCATCGCGCGCTCTGGCGTCAGGCGATGTTCGCTGCCGTCGATGTGGCTACGGAAGGTGACGCCGTCGGCATCGAGCTTCCTCAGCTGCGCCAGCGACATCACCTGGTAGCCGCCGCTGTCGGTCAGTATCGGCTTGTCCCAGTGCATGAAGCAATGCAGACCGCCAAGGCGCTTCATGCGCTCGCCGCCGGGGCGCAGCATCAGGTGATAAGTGTTGCCCAAGATGATGTCGGCGCCGGAAAGCAGGACTTGCTCATTGGTGAGCGCTTTTACCGTTCCCGCAGTGCCGACCGGCATGAATGCTGGCGTCGCGACGTCGCCGCGCGGCGTCTTGAGGACGCCGGTGCGAGCGGCGCCGTCGCTAGCGTGGACCTCGAAGGGAAATGCCGTCATTCCGCGCGCCATAACAGGCTGGCGTCGCCATAGGAATAGAACCTGTAGCCGCTCGCGATGGCGTGGGCATAGGCGGAGTGCATGCGCTCCAGGCCCGCGAATGCAGAAACTAGCATGAACAAGGTCGAGCGCGGCAGATGGAAATTCGTCCAAAGTCCGTCCACGACTTTGAACCTGTAGCCTGGGGTGATGAAGATGTCGGTCTCTCCGGTCTCGGCGCGGACTTGGCCACTTTCGTCTGCCGCGGACTCTAGCGCACGCAGCGCAGTGGTGCCGATGGCGATGACGCGGCGACCCTCGCTCTTGGCGCGGTTGATCTCGGTGGCCACACCCTCCGGAATCGTACGCCACTCGCTGTGCATCACGTGCTCGGCGGTGTCATCGGTTTTCACTGGAAGAAAGGTGCCGGCGCCGACATGCAGGGTTATCCGCATGCAAAAGACGCCGCGCTGCAGGAGGCGGTCGAACAGCCCGTGCGTGAAGTGCAAGCCGGCAGTTGGCGCGGCAACGGCGCCGGGCTCTTGGGCATAGAAGGTTTGGTAGTCGGCGAGGTCTTGTTCATCAGCTGCGCGCTTGGCCGCGATGTAGGGGGGCAGGGGCGCGGCGCCGATCTTGGCGATGGTCTCATCCAGCATTGCGCCCGCGCGATCGAAGCGCAGCGTGATGTCGCCCTCATCACCCTTGCTTTGGATGTCGGCGAACAGGCCTTCATCGAAGAAGAGGCCGTCGCCTTGCTTCAGGCGCTTGCCTGGTTTGGCGAGTGCGCGCCACGTATCATCGCCAAGGCGCCCGATCAGGTTAAGCGAGACGCGAACTATCGGACCTTTCGGGTCGCGGGCGGGGCGCACTGCCTTGAGAGCAGCTGGGATCACACGGGTGTCGTTGAACACCAGCACATCGCCCTTGTGAAGCAGCGTCGGTGCGTTGCGGACGTGCAGGTCTTCGAATGCGCCGCTGGCGGGCACATGAAGCAAGCGGGCGCTGTCGCGCGGTCGCGCTGGGCGCAGTGCAACCAAGTGCTCCGGCAAGTCGAAGTCGAAAAGGTCGACGCGCATTAATGCAGGGGGCCAAGTTGCTCGATCAGCATCCAGACCGGCGGGATGAGAAAGCCGACGGCGGCGGCGCACAACGCGGCGGCGAGGCCCTTGCCGATCAAGCGGATGACCTTGCGGCGCCTGACCACCGTGAAATGCGCGTCGATGACGACCGCCCCGCCGCGCGTGGGCGTCCTGGTTTCGCGCAATCTTGTCGGCTTCTGGTCCCTGGCCATTGGGCGACTCGGTTCCCAATAATCGCGGCGCATGTAAGGCGAAGCCGTCGGCGCGGGGGCGTCGACGGCTTCTGGTAACGCGGCGAAGGGGCGGGGGAGGGGACGCCGCGCTTGTGGATGATTACGTGGGGGCGCGCGTTTCGGTTTCAATACCCGACCCATGACTTTGCGTTAAGCTGTCGCGGGCGACGGCGTTGCCATCCGCATCGCTGCGTCCCATACCCGCGTGAGGAGTGCTTTATGAGCGATTTGGTGGTCGTTTTCGGCGGCTCGGGGTTTGTCGGCAAGCAGGTGGTGCGGGCGCTTGCCAAAGCCGGCAAGCGGGTGCGCGTGACCATGCGTCGGCCTCATCTGGGCCACGAGCTGCGGGTGATGGGCGATGTCGGTCAGGTCCAGCTGGTGCAAGCCAACGTGCGCTTCCCCGAAAGCGTGGCGCATGCGCTTGATGGCGCCGACGCGGTGGTGAGCCTGGTCGGCGTGCTGGCCGAGAAGGGCAAGCAGAATTTTCAGGCCATCCATGTCGATGCTGCTCGAACCATTGCGGAAGCGGCGGCGCAAGCTGGGATCGCCAAGTTCGTGCATGTCTCGGCTTTGGGCGCTGGGCCGAAGGGCTCGCGCTATGCGCGCACCAAGCACCTGGGTGAGCGCGCGGTGCTTTCAGCGTTGCCTAATGCCGTGATCTTGCGCCCCTCGATCATTTTCGGGCCCGAGGATTCGTTCTTCAACCGCTTCGCTCACATGGCGACGACGGCGCCGGCGTTGCCGCTGATCGGCGGCGGCAAGACGCGGTTCCAACCGGTCTTCGTGGGCGACGTTGCGGATGCGGTGAATGCGGCGCTGGAGCGGCGCGAGGCGCGCGGGCGCATCTACGAACTGGGCGGGCCGCGCGTGTATACATTCAAGCAATTGTTGCAGTACGTTTTGAGTGAGATTGATCGCAAGCGGATGCTGGCGCCGCTGCCTTTTCTGTTCGCGCAGCCCCTGGGCGTAGTGCTCGATCTCGCCTTCAAGCTCTTGCCTTTCGATCCGCCGCTGACCGGCGATCAAGTGGCGACGCTCAAGCGTGACAATGTGATCGGCGCTGATCCTAACGCCTTGACTATAAACGACCTCGGCGTTGCCCCGTTGGAAAGTGTGGAGGCGATCGTACCGAGCTACCTCTGGCGTTTCCGTCCCTATGGCCAGTTCCAGACCCGGCAGAGCGCTGCGTGAGCCGGCGCGGGTATGCGATCGCTGCCGCGACTGGCGGCATCGCGACCGCCGTCATCGCGGTGTTTTTCGCCTTCCTGCCGGAAGTGACCGCCATCTATGCGCCGAGCGAGGTGTCGCCGCTCGTCAGCGAGTTTCAGCGGGCAAACGTACAAGACGACCTCGATCTCGTTTTTGGCAGTCCGCCGAACCCTGACGTCGTCGCCGCCATGGATGCGATAAATCGGCTCGATCTATTCGGCTTCATTCCCGCTTACACGCTGTTCTTGGCGGCTGCGTCGCTGATGCTGGCGGGAGGCATGCGCAAGGTCTGGTCATGGGTGATGATCGCGTCGGCGCTTGCTGGAGCGGGTGCGGATGTGGTCGAGACCACGACCCAGCTTCAGCTCACCGCCGACTGGGGGCGCACAGACGCCTTATTACCGCTAATTGCGCCAGCGCACTGGGCGAAGTATGGCGCGCTCGCCGCAAATGCGGCGGCGGTCGCGGTTTTTTGCTTGTTCATGGCGCCACGCCGCTGGCTGTTGGGCGCGGCGGCGCTTCCCGCTTTGCCGTGCACGCTTGTCGTGTTCTTCGGCATCATGGATCAGCCGCGACTGTTTAGCGCCGCCTTCGCGCTGTACTGGATGACGCTCTTGGTTGCCTCGCTTCGCGAAGCACTGCGGCGCAAGGCTAGGCCGGCTTAGGCTGAGCATCGGATGCCGGCACGAAGCGCAGCAACAGCGGATTGAGCGCGATAGAAATAAGCGCTGCGGCGAGGATGATGTTGTAAGTTTCATCGCTTACGACGCCCAGTGTGCGGCCCATGCCAGCCAGTACGAAGGAGAATTCGCCGATCTGCGCAGTGCCGAGCGCGACAAGCCAGCTCGTGCGCCGCCCTTGACCCATGATGCGCAGCGGCGCGTAGGCAAGCAGGGCTTTGCCGGCGACAACCACCGCGACGATCGCCGCGAGCAGCAGCGGCTCGCGCAAAATGACGCTGGGGTCGAAAAGCATGCCAACGGCGACGAAGAAGAGCACCGCGAAGGTGTCGCGGAGCGGCAGGGAGTCTTCAGCCACCTTGTGTGAGAATTTCGAACCGTTGAGAGCCAGGCCGGCCAGGAAGGCGCCAAGGGCGAAACTCGCGTCAAAAAAGGCGTAGGCGCTCCAGGCCACGCCGAGCGCAAGCGCCAAGGTCCCCAGCGACAGAAGTTCGCGGGATTTGGTGTGGGCGATTTCGATAATGAGCCAGGGGAAGACGCGCGCGCCCACCGCCAACATCAGGGCGACGAAGAGGGCCACCTTCGCGAGGGTGAGGACTACGGCGCCGGCGATTGCGGTCCACTCCTGATCGGCGCCAGCCGCCGCGCCTACAAGCGCTGGCAGGATCACGATGGCGATCACGACCAGGAAGTCCTCCACCAGCACCCACGAGACGCACAACTGACCTTCCTCCGATTTCATCAGGTGGCGCTCTTCGAGGGCGCGGAAGAGCACGATGGTCGAGGCGATCGAGAGTGCGCAGCCCAGGACTGAGGCTTCGGTGATGGTCATGCCGAACGCAGCGCCGACGCCAACGCCCACCAAGCCGACCAGCAGCGTCTGCAGGACCGACCCTGGAATCGCCGTCCAGCGCAGCGCCCAGATGTCCTCGATGGAGATCTTCAGGCCGACGCCGAAGAGCAGGAGGATGATGCCGATTTCAGAAAGTTCGAGCGCCAGATTTAGATCGGCGGTGAAGCCCGGGGTGAACGGGCCGACCGCGACGCCGGCGATGAGATAGCCGAGGATCGGCGACAATCGAAGGCGCTGCGCGATGAATCCGAACACGAACGCCAACACGATGGCGGCGACCAGCGTGGTGATGAGCGAAGTGTGCGGCATGAATCCATAAAGAGGGCGTTCTCTTGTATTGGCAAGGTGCCGGAAGACGCGGAAGTTCTTGCGCCACTCGCCCCTGGCGCCTAGTGACGTTTTTGGTTGCGGAGGTCTTGATATGCAGGGAGCTCTACGTTGGGCGGGCGCCGTGATTTCCTTTGCTTTGTTGGCTTGGGCAACCTTGTTGGCTCCCGTGGCGCTGATCTCGACGCTATCTCAGCTTGTGGGATGGCGGAATATCTTGTCTTCACCAGTTGGCGAAATGTCCCGTGAACTGAGAGAAGCCTCTAGCTCACTACCTTTTTTGGCGTCGTTGGGATCGAGCGCGCTCACATGGCTGTACCTTGCGATTCTGGCGTTATTTGTCGCCTTCGACATTTTGATACGAATCCGGCTGGAAGCTAGACGCCTTCACCGCGTCGCTATGAACCTCGATTTCGGGACTGTGCGGGCGCAAGAAGTCAGAAGTTCCCCGGAGGCAGCGCTGATGAGCGGCGCCGGCGGAGCAGCCGTTGCAGCTGGACTGGGGCTGACGGGGCCAATTGGGCTCGCCGTTGGCGTTGGCGTAATGGCAGCAATGCTACTTGTCAGGCGGTCCGCGCTTGAAGGCGAAGCCCGCGATCACGCTGCGCGGCAGACGCAAGAGATTGAACGCCGCCGAAACGCTTATGTCGACAGTGCAGTCACCGCGTATATTCGGACAGAGAGGCGTAAGGTGCTGCTGGCGTTGGTCATCGTCATCGCTGTGGTCGCGGTGAGCTATATCGTGCCGTTTCTCGCTTAGAATTTGGCGTGGATCGCGGTGCCAGCACGGTGCGGCAGGTTCACAGCCCCACCCGCCCCAGCACCTCGCTCTGCCGCGCGGCCAGCGCATCGGTGGAAAAGCCCGCCACGCTTTCCGCGAACATCGCGCCGAAGTTCAGCTCCGCGCGCAGATGCAGGAAGGCGGCGCCCAAGCCGATGGCGGCGCGATCCATGAACACAAACTCGCGCGGGATCAGCACGGGGCCGAGCGTCTTCAGCCGCTTGCGCACTTCCATGGCTTCGCGGCGCCCATATTCGGCGGCGGGCACGTCATCGGCGATGGTGCGCACGCGATCGTCCAAGAGCGGGCCATAAATGAAGCGCGCCCACATCGTAAGCGCTTCGATCAAGGGCGCGTTGAGGTTCTTGAAGCCCCAGACCTCATAAGCGTGCGCGATCTGATCGCGGTCTTCCGCGCGCAAGCCGCGATACAAGCCGACGACGCCGTCCAGAAAGCGGGGCGGAAAAATGCGCACGCAGCCGAAGTCCAATAGATGCAGGCGTTCGGCGTTGTCGGTAAGGGCGTAATTGCCCAAGTGTGGATCGCCGTGGATGACGCCGTAATGCGTCATCGGACCCCACCAGGCTTTGAACAAAAGCTCGGCGATGCGGTTGCGGGTTTCCTGGGGCTCATCGAGCCAGTGCATCAGGCCGCGGCCGTCGAGCCACGTCATGGTCAGAAGGCGCCTGGTGGAGAGCTCTTCGAGCGGTTCGGGCGTCTTGATCCGCGGCTCGTCGGCCAGCATCAATGCGAACAATCGCATGTGCTTCAACTCGCGGGCGTAGTCCAATTCTTCGCGTAACCGTTCGCCGACTTCCTCGATGGCTTCGGTGGAATCGATCGTGCGGTCCATCGACTTAAACAAAGAGAGCAGCGTGCGAAGTTGAGAAAGGTCGGCCTCAACGGCGCTTGCCATGTCGGGATACTGGAGCTTGCATGCGAGCGCACGCCCATCATAGGCGGCAGCGCGATGGACTTGCCCTAGCGAGGCGGCTGCAACGGCTTCGCGTTCAAAGCTTGCGAACTTGATTTCCCAATCGACGCCCAGCTCGGCGCGCATGCGCCTTTGTACAAAAGGCCAGGTCATCGGCGGGGCGTGCGCCTGAAGCTTGCGGAATTCTTGAGCGTAGGCCTCCGGCAAGAGGTCTGGGATGGTCGCCAGCAGCTGCGCCACCTTCATGAGGGGACCCTTGGAGCGGCCGAGCGCCTGGCGCACCGCTTTGGCTAGCGCCGTGCTATCTGCGCCCAAGACGCGCGCGCCGACTGCGCTGGAAATATTGGCGCTGACGGTCGCCACGCGGCCGATGCGGGCGGTGATGCGGTTGCGCTCGGGGTCGCGGGCATCAGTCATCGGTTCTCATTCTCCCCCGCTGCGGGAGAAGGGGCTCACGGCAGAACCGCGAAACGATGGGGCGAGCAACGCCATACCCCCTCCGATCGCTTCGCGATCACCTCCCCCGTTTACGAGGGAGGAAAGGGACCCAAGCACAGTAAACATCGCATTCACATAATGCGCATGAGCCCTTACGAATATCGCAGAAACCTGTGCCATTTTAACGCGACCTGAACTTCCCAGCCTTAAGGTCCGCTGAAAGCCAGCGCTTCCGGCAGAGAAACGCGGCGAACTTTGGTGGGTGACATGGGAAAAACGATCCTGATCGTCGATGACGATCCGGCGCAGCGCCGTCTTCTACAAGCCGCGGTCGAACGCGATGGTTTCCACACCCGCACCGCCGACAACGGCGCGGGTGCGGTTAGCGCCGTCGAAACCCACGCCGACATAGACATCGTGCTGCTCGACCTCGTTATGCCGGGCTTAAGCGGCCAGGAGGCCCTCAAGGAAATCCGCGTTCGCCGCGCCGATCTTCCCTGCATTGTGCTGACCGCATCCGGGGGCATCGACACTGTCGTGCAAGCCATGCAGGCGGGCGCCAGCGACTTCTTTGTGAAGCCAGCCCGCCCGGAGCGCATTCTGGTTTCCGTGCGCAATGCGCTCGAAATGTCGAGCCTCAAAACCGAAGTCGTGCGCATGAAGAAGCGCGCTTCGGGCAATCTGACGTTCGACGACATGGTGGCGAACGCCCCGGCGATGGCGCCGGTGGTGCGCATGGGCCGCCGCGCGGCGTCGGCCAACATTCCGGTGCTGATCACTGGTGAATCGGGCGTCGGCAAGGAAGTGCTGGCGCGCGCCATTCAGGGCGGGAGCGAGCGCGCCGGGCGTCCGTTCGTGACGGTGAATTGCGGCGCTATCCCCGAGCACCTGGTGGAATCCATTCTGTTCGGCCACGTCAAAGGCGCCTTCACCGGCGCGGTCGACAACCATGCCGGCAAGTTCGTTGAAGCTACCAGCGGCACGCTGTTCCTCGACGAGGTCGGCGAACTCTCACTCGAATGCCAGGCGAA
>CAYRHK010000067.1:0-10587 GCA_964423825.1 uncultured Terricaulis sp.
AATGTGGTCTTGCCACAACCAGAGGGCCCGAGCAGCGCGAAGAATTCGCCCTCGCGGATGTCGAGCGTGACGCTGTCCACCGCGACCACTTTGTCGAAGCGCTTAGTGACGCCGTCGAAACGAATGATGACGTTGTCTTTGATGTGAGCGGTGTTCGGACCGGCGGCGGATTGCATGACTTCGGTCATGTTTTGGCTTCCTTGGGCGCCTGGTTCTGCAAGTGCAGACCAATCGCGGTAATGGCGACCGTTACAACGATCAGGATCGTGGAGGCGGCATTGACTTCCGGCGTCACCGAGAAACGCAGCATCGAGTACACCTTCACGGGGAAGGTGATGGTGTCCGGGCCCGATGTGAAGAACGTGATGATGAAGTCATCGAGCGAAAGCGTGAACGCCAGCAGGGCTCCGGCGATGAGGCCCGGCGTCATGTGCGGCACCAGTACGTCCCAGAAGGTGCGCCATTCGCTGGCGCCTAGATCCTTGGCCGCCTCCTCCAGTTCGCGGTTGAACGAGGCGAGCCGCGCGCGGACGACGGTGGCGACGAACGGGAATGCGAACGAGATGTGAGCGATGATGATGGCGCCGAGATTGAGCGGCCAAGGCATGCCTTGGGGCCATGGCAGCACGCGCGCGAAGAACACCAGCATCGCAACGCCCATGCATATCTCAGGAACGACAATGGGCAGCGCCATGGCGCCTTCGACTCCGGTTTTTCCAGGGAATCTAAAGCGCCAAAGCATGACGGCGGCGAGCGCACCCAAGATCACCGAGAAGGCGGTGCAGAAGAAGGCGATCGTAAGCGAATTGCCGAAGGCTTCGATCAAGGAGTCATTGTTGAACGCCCTGACGTACCAATCGGTCGTGAAACCCTGCCAGACGATGTTGCGACGGCTGTCGTTGAAGCTGAAGGCCATCAGCGTCAGCAGCGGAAGATACAGGAAAAGCAACGTGCCGCCGACAATAAGGCGCAACGGCCAGTGGCGGGCGTATTCAAGCGGGCCGGGCTTCTCGCGTAGGCTGGCCATCAGCGCCTCCGCTCGCTGCGGCGCTGAACGAAAGCCTGCGCGGCGATGGCAAAGAAGGTCAGGTACATAAGCAGGAACGAGAGAGCGGCGCCGAAGGGCCAATCGTTGGCCCGCTTGAATTGGCGCTCAATGACGTTGGCGATCATCTGGCTGTCGGTGCCGCCTAGAAGGTCCGGCGTGAGATAGGAGCCAAGCGCCGGTATGAAGGTTATGAGCACACCCGAAGCGATGCCCGGCGCCGCCAGCGGCACGACGACTGACCAGATCGTGCGCAGATGGCCGGCGCCGAGATCGAGGCTGGCCTCCATCAGCGAGCGGTCCATGCGGTCGAGCGCCGAATAGAGCGGTAGAACCATGAAGGGCAGGTGGACGTACACGAGGCCGACGACGACAGCCGTATTGTTGTAGAGGAGCGTCAACGGCTCGAACTCGCCGAGCGGCTGAAGGCCGACCATGGTCATAAGACCGCTGGCGTTATTCCAGAGCCATTCCAATGTGAAATTGACGTAGCCCTGTTCACGCAAAACCGCGATCAGCGCGTAGGTGCGAATAAGCAAGTTGGTCCAGAACGGCAGCATGATCAGCAGCAGCAGCCACGCCTTCATGCGCGGGCTGGCGAAAACGATGGCGAGCGCGACGGGGAAGCCGACTATCAGGCACAACAAGGTCGTGACACCCGCGACCACGACGCTCTTCAGGAAGATTTCAAGGTAAAGCGGTTCGAGCGCACGCGTGTAGTTCGCGAACGTGCCGGTGAGGTCGATGGTGATGGGCCCAGTGTTTTCACCGAACGAATAGGCCCACACCACGGCAAGCGGGATTAGGAAGAACAAGAGGAGCCAGGCGATGGGCGGGCCCGCAATAGCGGCAAACGCCGCCTTCGCCTGTCTCCATGTCTGCTCCACGGCTTAGGCCGCCTGGACTCGCGTGAAAATTTCCTCGAAGCGACGCGCGCGCTCGTCACCCTCGAAGGCGCCGTACTCGCTCCGGCCCATGACGTCCGCCGACGGAAAGATCACCGGGTTGTTCTTGTAAGCGTCGTCCATCAACGCGCGCACCGCAGCATTCGGTGTCGGGTACTGGATTTCGTCGGTGATGGCTTTTCCGACCTCGGCGTCGAGGATGTAATTTATGAAGGCGTGCGCCTCGTCTGGATGGGGCGCGCCTGCGGGGATGCATAGGCAGTCGGAGTTGATCAGCGTGCCTTCTTGGGGAACCACGAAGTCGAAGGCGTCGCCGCCCTCGGCGGACATGATCTGGGCAATGTCGCCATTGTATTCCAGCACGAGATCGACTTCACCTGAGACCAGCAAATCCTGACCGTTATCCTGGTGGAAGGCCTTCACGCGCGGCTTCTGGCGAATGAGCATCTGCTCGATGCGCGTCAGCATTTCGTCGGGAATGTTGTTGACCGAGTGACCCAGGTATTTGGCGCAGAGGCGAATGAGGTCGGCGGATTCCGCGAGCAACGAGATGCGTTGATTGTATTGCGCGGAGTCGAACAGATAGCGCCACGAGTTTGGCACGCCACGCACACGATCCTTGCGATAGGCTATGCCTAGCACCAGCCAAGTGTAGGGCATCGAGTAACGACGGCCGGGGTCGAAAGACGCATCCTGGAACTCCGGGAGCAGATTCGCCATGTTCGGAATCTTGGAATGATCCAACTCCGCCAGCATCTGCGCCTGCGCCATGCGGGTCACGAACTCGTTCGACGGCACGATGACATCGAAGCCTGGGTTGCCGGCGCGGAAGCGCTGGAATAGCTCGTCGTTGTTCGCGAATAGCGTCATGTTGACGGCAGTGCCCGTCGCAGTCTGGAAATCCGCCAACGTGTTGGGGCCGATGTAAGTGTCCCAATTGTAGAAGTTGATGGTGACGCCGCCGTCTCCGCTTTGGCGATTGCAGGCAGCCAAACCCCCCGCGAACGATACACCGATGGCGGCGGCGCCGAATTGTTTCAACAACGAACGACGCGACGCGCCGCGGCGAATGATGTTGGTCATGGATCACCCCTCCTTTGGGCGGCCTGCCGGTCCGCCTAGCATGTACGCAGATACCAGTCGTAGTCCACGTCTGGGATCTCGCTGTTGAAGCGCTCTTGCTCAATGCGCTTGACGGTAGAGTACATACGCACAAAGCGCTCACCAAGATAATCCTTCAGGATTTCTGATTGCGCGAACCGATCGACCGCGGCGAACCAGTTGGTGGGGATGCGCTCGCCGCTTTCGGCGGCATGGGCATACCCGTCGCCAACGACTGCAGGGCCGGGATCGACCTTGTTGGTCAACCCATGGTGCACCGCAGCAAGCAGGGCCGCCACCGCCAGTGCGGGATGAGCGTCGGCGCCGGCGACGCGATGCTCGATGTGTCGCGTGTGGGGCGCGCCCGCCGGCACGCGGAAGGACACGGTGCGGTTGTTGACGCCCCAAGTCGGCGCAACCGGCGCATAGGAGTTGGCGCGAAAGCGGCGATAGGAATTGGCGTTAGGCGCGTAGATCGCCATTGAATCTGCCAGCAGCGCTTTCATGCCGCCGATGGCGTGGCGCACCGCTGGCGAGCCTTCGGGCGCGTCAGACGCCATGATGTTCTTACCCTTCGTGTCATTGACGCTAACGTGAAGGTGCATGCCGGAGCCGGCACGGTCGGCGAAAGGCTTGGCCATGAAGGTCGCTTCGCAACCATGCTTCAGGGCCACCCCCTTGGCCGCGCGCTTGTAGAGCACCGCGTCGTCGGCGGCGCGCAGCGCGTCGGCGTGATGCTTCAAGGTGAGTTCGAGCTGGCCTGGCGCGTACTCGCTGATGGCGCCTTCGAGCGGCACGCCGATGGCGTCGGCGGCGGCCCAAAGGTCGCGCAAAAACGCACTCGCCTCCTCCACTTCGCGAAGGCCATAGACCTGGTGCTGGGTGGCGCGGTCGCCGGTGAGCGGAGAGCGCGGCAGCTGCACCGCGCCTGTGCGCGAACGGCGGGCATCAACGAGGTAGTACTCCAGCTCGCAAGCGACGACCGGCGTCAGCCCATCGGCGGCGAAGCGATCGATCACGCGCTGGAGCACGTGGCGGGGGTCGATGTCGTTGGGTTTGCCATCGAGTTCGTACATCGAGAGCGGGATTTGCGCCACGTCAGGCCCGAGCCAGGGCGCCGGCGTCAAGCGGCCGGCGATGGGCTTGGCGATGCGGTCGGCGTCGCCGTCCTCCCAGACGAGACCGGTGGCCTCCACGTCCTGGCCGGTGATGTCGTTGACCAGGATTGAGCCGGGCAGGAAGCGGCCCTGCTCGAACACGGCCATGATCTCATGGCGGCGCAGGCGCTTGCCCCGCGGCACGCCGGCCATGTTGGTGAACACGATCTCGAAGAAGTTGATGTGCGGATGGGCGTCGAGAAACGCTTTGCACTCTTTGGCGTCGGCAATGGTCATGGGGGGAGCTTATGGCGGGCGCCATGCTGATCCGCAACCGAGACGCCGGCGCTTTCGTCATTCCGGGGCGGCCGAAGGCCGAACCCGGAACCTAGGGACGACAGAGCGCCGTGTGTTGACGCCTGGGGTTCCGGATCGCGCTTCGCGCGTCCGGAATGACGAGCACTCAGCGACCGGACATCTCCCCCGCAAACGCATCCACGGCCTCCACCAAGCGCGCGATCTGAGCCTCGGTAGTGGCTGGCGAGACCAGCATCATCATGTGGAAGGGCGCGATCAGGATGCCGCGATTGATGAGATAGAGGTGAAGCGCGTGGTTGAGTTCGCGCTGGACGAGCGCCGCGCGCATGTCAGCGGCATTCTTCGGCGGCGTTGGCGCGAAGACGATCTCGGCGCGGGCGCCGACATGGACCACGCACCAGGGCAATTTGCGGCGCGCGACGACATCGTTGAGGCCGGCGACCAGCGCCTCGGTTCCCGCGAGCATGACATCATAGGCTTCTGGCGTGGCGACGTCTTTCAGCGTCGCGGCGATGGCCGCGAGGCCGGCGGCGTTGCCGGCAAGCGTGGTGCCGATGCCGGAGCGGCCTTCGCCCTTGGGCGTGTCGCTGATGCGTTGCGCGAACGCCGCGTTCACGCCCCAGACCGCCGCGGGGAAGCCGCCGGCGATGGCCTTGCCAATGCAGAGCGCGTCGGGTTCGAGACCCCAGGCTTTCGTCGCGCCGCCCGGGCCAGTGGAGAGCGTATGGGTTTCGTCGATAATCAGCAGCGCGCCGGCTTTTTTCGTGAGCGCGCGTAGGCGTGTGTGAAAGCCCGGCTCGGGGAGGATCATGCCGCAATTGGTCATCGCCGGTTCGGCGAGCACCGCCGCGACATCGCCTTGCGCCAACGCGGCTTCGAGCGCGCCGACATCGTTCCATGGCACCGCGCGTGTTGTACGAGTTACGTCAAGCGCCTGGCCGACGAGGCCTGCGTCCGATCGCGTGCGGCCATGGCGCAGTTCGACGAAGCAATCCTCGACCATACCGTGATAGCAGCCGTCGAACACCACGATCACGGGCTTCTGCGTGACGGCACGCGTCCAGCGGATCAGCGCGCGGTTGGCGTCGGAGGCCGAAAGCGTCGCTTGCCAGAACGGCAGACCGAAGCGTTCAGCGAGCAGCGCGCCGACCTCGGACGCAAGCTCGGTCGGCAGCATGTAGGTCGCGCCACGGCGCAGCTGTTCAGCGACGGCGCGCGCGACGGGGGCGAGCGCGTGGCCGAACATGCCCGGCGTGTCGCCGAGGCAGAAATCGTCATACGTATTGTCGTCGATGTCGGTGAGCGTCGCGCCATCGGCGTCCTCGACCACGATCGGAAACGGGCTCGCCCAATCGCGCATCCAATGCATCGGCGCGCCCGAGACCCAGTGTTGTTGCAGCGCGCTTGCTTGCGCCGCGCACTTCGGGTGCGCAGCGATGAAAGCTTGCGTCTCGCGCGCGATGAGGGGGGCGAGGGTGGTCATGGCTCGCTCCCCTCCCCCTTGTGGGGGGGGGTTGGGGGCGGGGGGCGATGGGCAGCGCGCGATGTCGCAAGTCGCACGCTAAAGCCTGTGCGAGCATCGTGAGGCGCCCGCGCATTTGCACGCCCCCCCTCCCCTACCCCTCCCCCGCAAGGGGGGAGGGGGCGCCCGTGCTTTCGCGAGCGGCGCGTGGAATGACGAACTCTGCTCATCGCGCAATTATGGACCGTCGGTGTCCTCGCCGGCAACGTCGGTCAAGCTGGGGTATGAATAGCTTATTCCAATCGTCTCGTTGCCAGTCTGCAGAAAGTCGCCCCACAGGCCACACATCGATTGATCTTCGGCGATCGCACCAAACACCCAAAGACCACCTATCGCAAGATTCTCGGGCACGCGTAAGCACGCAGGGTCAAAGCGGCCACACTGATTGAACTTAATGGCGACCGACACATCCCTGGAGTCAGGGTAGCGAGAGAGCTTCTCAAGCACACCTGCAATGGACGCGGCGGGGTTCAAGTGCTGCGGCACGACCTCTTTGAGTTGAACTGGACAAAAATGTTGCACATCCCCAATCCGCCAACTCGTGACAAAGTCATGGTCTTGCGCCTCCACAGGAGCAAGCCATACATCAGTTCCCAAAACGTGAGACATCCCGACGCAAAACAGCGCGGCGTCGCGCAGTTCGCGTTCCGACTTGAGCCCGTTCGTGCGCATGGTTCTGATACGCTCCGACGTATCAGAGGCTGACACGACGGCTTCGAACTCGCGTAGCCTGGCGAGAAACGGGCCCGGTTGGTGGAAGTCCAGCCGCGCAAAGTGCCGAATCCGGTCGGAGCTCATCCTCGTCTTACGGCTTGTACGTCACGCTAATCCCCTTCAGCTCCGTGTATTTTTCCAGCGCGTGCAGCGAGCGGTCGCGGCCGAAGCCGCTTTGCTTGGCGCCGCCGAACGGCACGGTGATGTCGCAGGCGTCCCAGCCATTGATCCACACGAGACCGCTACGTAATTTGCGCGCGACGCGATGGGCGCGCGAAATGTTGCCGGTCCACATGCCGGAGGCGAGACCATAGACGGTATCGTTGGCGATGCGCACGGCTTCATCCTCGTCCTTGAAGGCGATGACGCCGAGCACCGGGCCGAACACTTCTTCGCGCGCCAGCGTATCGGTGTTCTTGATGTTATCGAATACCGTGGGCTCGACGTAGTAGCCGCCACTTTCCGCGCGCACGCGCGACCCGCCAGCCACCAGCTTGCCGCCCTCGGCTTTTGCCTTCTCCACATAGCCCAGCACGCGCTTCATCTGCCCTTCGGTGACGAGCGCGCCGGCGACGCTTGCGGGATCGAGAGGATCGCCCGGCATGTATTGCCCGGCTCGCGCGCGCACTTTCTCGATGAACGCATCCTTGATCGAGGCTTCCACCAGCAGGCGCGAAGCGGCATTGCAAACCTCGCCCTGGTTGAAGAAAATGCCCCAAGTTGCGGCATCGGCGGCTTCGTCGAGATTCTCAGCGTCGGCGAACACGATTTGCGGGCTCTTGCCGCCGAGTTCGAGCGCGACGCGCTTCAGATTGCTTTCCCCGGCATAGACCATAAGCTTGCGGCCGACTTCGCCGGAACCGGTGAAGGCGACGAGGTCCACATCCATGTGGCGCGCCAGCGCTTGGCCCGCGCTCTCGCCGAAGCCGGGCACGACATTCAAGACGCCAGGCGGCATGCCGGCTTCGAGAGCGAGTTCACCCAGCTTCAGCGCGGTCAGCGGCGATTGTTCGGCCGGCTTCAGGACGATGGAGTTGCCGGTCGCCAGCGCCGGCGCCACTTTCCAGCAGGCCATGTGCAGCGGGAAGTTCCACGGTACGATGGCGCCGACGACGCCGAGAGGTTCGCGCACGACGTAGCTTAAGCGTTCGGCCGGCGTGGTCGCCACTTCGCCATATACCTTGTCGAGCGCTTCGGCGTACCAGCGGATGGAGTTGATCGAGGTGGGGATGTCGATGGCGCGGGCGTCGCGGATCGGCTTGCCCATGTCGAGCGATTCGAGGAGCGCGAGGTCTTCCAGATCGCGCTCCATCAGCTCCGCCAGGCGGAACATGATCTTTTTCTTTTCGCGCGGGGTTTTCAGCCGCCAACGGCCGTCTTCGAAGGCGGCGCGCGCGGCTTTCACGGCGGCGTCGACATCCTCGGGGCCGCATTCGGCAACGTGATTGAGCACGCTGCCGTCGCGCGGCGTGGTGTTGGTGAAGGTCCTGCCGGATTTGGCGGCAGCCAGCTTGCCGTCAATGATTGCTTGGCCCGGGAGCTTGAGCGAAGCAGCGCGGTCGAGGTTCTTCTGAAGTGTCATGGCGGCCTCTTATCCGATACGATTGCAGACGGGTTGCATGGCTTGCAGTAGGTCCGCGACGATCGCGGCGCGCCGCGCGGCGCTCTGTTCGTCCAGGCAAAAGATGTGATCGGCGCCGTTTTGGTTGAAGCACGGCACGCGATCCTTCTGAAACGGCCGCCGGGAAAGGTCGCCGGTTTCACCGATGAAAATGATATCGTAGCGCTCACCCGCAATATGGCGCGCCATGGCGTAGACGCCGCCTTTGGCGGCGAAACGGGTCTGGCGGGGCCAAACAGCGAACGAGTATCGCTCTCCCGATCTACCGGCGAGCGGAACGCTGTGAAGATTCATCGGCGAGTGCATTCTTGTCGCTCCCTTGTGGCCTTGTCTTACCTCCAGATGTTGAGTTTTGAAGTGGTTTCTTGTGCGGTGGGATGCACGGGGGATAGGTTGGGGCTCCAAGGGGGTGTGGGATGAGACGTTGGACCGCGATCGCTGCCGTGGCGGCGTTGGTTTGTTGTTCGCCTGCCCCGGCCGCACCGGTGCGGACTTATCGGCCTGAGATCGTTCGCGATGCTTATGGCGTGCCAACGGTGCACGGTCGCGATGACGCCGAGGCAGCGTATGGTCTCGCCTACGCACACGCGGAGGACAATTTCGAGACGATCCAGCTGGTGGTGTTGGCCGCGCGCGGTCGCCTGGGGGCGCATCTCGGCGAAGACGGCGCGAAGTCTGACTTCTTCTGGCATCTGATTGGCGTCGAAGCCGCAGTCGAAGCGGGCTATGAAACCGAACTTTCGCCAGAGCTGCGGGCGGTGCTCGAAGGCTATGCTGCTGGTTTGAATGCCTACGGCGCGGAGCACCCGGATCAGGTGTTGCATGGCGCGCGCGACGTCACCGGTCGGGATATCGCGACCGGCTCAGCGCTGACACTGCCGTTGTTCTGGGGCTTTGACAGCATCGTCGGCGTCTTGGCCGATGAGGAGAGCCACCCCTGCGCACCGCGCGAGGCGCGCTCGGAAACCATCGACTGGGGGTCAAATGCGTTCGCGATTGCGCCGTCGCGATCGACGGACGGGCACACGCGGCTCATCGTCAACTCGCACCAGCCATGGGCGGGGCCGGTGGCGTGGTACGAGGCTGGCGTTGAGAGCGACACGGGCTGGCGCATGCACGGCGGCCTGTTCCCGGGCGCGCCATTTCCGGTACTGGGGACGAACGGAGATATAGGCTGGGCGGCGACGGTCAATCTGCCCGATTTGGCGGACGTGTATCGCCTGACCACAGACGATCAGCATCGCGGCCAATACTATTTCGACGGCGAATGGCGGCGGTTCGAGACCAGCACGGTTTGGTTATGGGTGAAGATGGGATGGATCACCGTCCCGGTTCCGCGGACGCTGCGGTACAGCGTGCATGGGCCGGCGTTCGAGACCGCCGATGGCTGGGTGGCGGTGCGCTACGCGGGTGCGGGCGAAATTCGCGCGGTCGAGCAATTCTATCAAATGGGCCGCGCGCGCACCTACGATGAGTGGCGCGAAGCGATGGCGATGCGCGCCATCCCGTCATTCAATTTCCTGTACGCGGATCGGACGGGACGCATCGGCTATTTGTACAACGCGATCCTACCGCAGCGCGCGAGCGGGCACGATTGGTCGGTTTGCGTGGCTGGCGATACGTCCGAGACGTTGTGGGAACAGGGCGAGTGGCTTGAGGCGCCGGAACTGATCGCGCCCTCCTCAGGCTGGCTTTACAGCGCCAACGGCGCGCCATGGTCGGCGACCGATCCAAGCGCTGACATGCGGCCGGAAGATCACCAGGCGGTCGCCCCCTACATCGAATCCTACATCACCAATCGCGGCTTGCGGGCGGTGGAGATTCTCTCGCCTCTGCGCCGTATCAGCGATGAGCAGGTACTGGCGGCGAAGTTCGACCTTGCCTACTCGCCGCGCTCTGTAATGGCGGCGAACATCACCGCAGTGCTAGCGTCGGACGATCCGGCGCTCGCGGGCGCGCAGACCGTATTGAGGGCGTGGAATTTCAGCGCCGACGCCGCCAACACGTCAGCACCGCTGGCGCTGCTGATGAACTACCCGATCTACAATGCGCGGCGCATGCGCCAGCCGGTTCCTGAAGCGACCGATACGGTGCGGGAAGCGAGCGCTTATCTGATGCAGCATTTTGGACGGCTCGACCCGGCGCTCGGCGATGTCCTGCGCTTGCGGCGCGGATCGATCGATCTCCCGCTTGAAGGCGCGCCAGACGCACTGCGCGCGCTCCGCTGGACGCCCGATCCGGACGGGCGGCTGCGCGCGGATTTC